>JAGQPO010000490.1 GCA_020426665.1 Planctomycetales bacterium | reverse complement strand
GCGTGAATCGTTGTGTATGGCCGTTGGCCAAACCGCCGCACGAAAACCGCCGCACGAAAACCGCCGCACGTGGGCACCGATCCCTTGGGCGATGCCCAAGGCTGTGGATGTGGACGGCCGTTGGCCGATATCGCAAGGCAATGTGCTGTGGAGGAAACACGCTAAGCTGGACGGTCCCTAAAGGCTGGGCACCAGCGGTTGCTGAATCCCTTGTCGCTCAAGGCGCGTGCCACTCGTGTCGGCTAAATTTTTCATGGACTGCAGGGTCGGGCAGGAGTTTTTCGTTTGCTTTTCTAGTACGATCACGTCTGATCCGACGTAACCATTTCATGGAGAGTACTACATTGTCAACCAACGCAGCTAGCTGCCCCAACGGCCACACAATTCGTATTAACGAAACGCATGCCGGCCGAACGCTTCCTTGCCCAATCTGTGGTGCAATGGTGACCGTGCCGTCTTTACAGCCACTGCCGGTTTCGCAGGTCAATGTGAAAAACAATTCAGGACCGACTGGCAGCAACTCAAATCGCATCTTGATAGTTGCTGCGGCTGGTGGAGTTTTTAGTGCACTGTTGCTCTGTTTGGTTGGCTGGTTGCTTTTCTTTCGTGGTAAACCAACCAATGATCGTCCTTCCGTTGTGGCTTCCGTAGACGAGCCTGTCACAGCCGTTCCTGCCACAGACGTACCTGTCCCTGACACATCGGCCCCCGCAGAACCCAAATCTAAGTTGTCAGCCACATCGGCAAACTTGGGTGAACTCGATTCATTCGACGTTAAACGATTGATGGCACTGAATGGTCCCGCGGTCAAGTTGCAGCAGATCGCGGGCGCGTTCCACCGATACCATGCTTCGAATCGGACATTTACACGTCCGCGACTTCAGGACCAGCAGAACGTCGCCGAGGATAAGAAATCAGCCTACACGGAACTCTCGTGGCGTGTGCACTTGCTTCCTTACGTGGATCAATTGCCACTCTATGAGAGTTTCCATCTGGACGAACCTTGGGACAGTCCACACAACATGACGTTGTTGGACAAGATGCCAGACATCTACCGTGTGGACCTTGCAGAAGATACGAAGACCAGGTTTCAAGTCGTCACCGGTCCGCAATGTTTGTTTGGCAATGCCCAGGCTCCTCAATTCCGCGACATTACAGATGGCCAGGGCAACACGATTCTGGCGCTGGTTGTGGGTGTCGATCGCGCGGTGCCATGGACCCAGCCGGATAGCTTCCACCTTGACCCGGTCGATCCTGTTGCTTCGCTGGGAAAACTGCCGGAGGGATGCGTGTTGTGTGTCACCGCTGACGCTGAGGCGTTGCCATTGTCAACGAGTATTCCGGCGGAGGATTTGGTCGCATTGGCAACACCGAGTGGAAACGAAGTTGTCGATGGCCAGAAGTTAAGACGTGCATTTCAGGAGAACTACCGTGCCTTGCTTACCAAGCGAATGCAAGATGAAGGCAAGCCCATGGAGCGAGATATTACCAAGGTTACTCCACAGACGGCTGCCGCGGGCCGTTCAAATCGGCTCAAGCGGATTGCCGAAGCGTTGCTCGAATACCACCAGATCTACAAACAGTTTCCCATTGCAAAGGGACAAAGCGAGTCGCTTGATGCGCAAGGAAACCCCCTTTTGAGTTGGCGTGTTCACCTGCTGCCAATGCTTGGCCACCGTCCACTCTACGAGAGCTTCAAGCTGAATGAACCATGGGACAGCCCCCACAATCGCAGTTTGATTGAGAAAATGCCGGATGTTTTTTGCGACCCGTACGACCAGCTTGACGAAACCAAAACGCGTTATGTCAGACTGACCGGACCGGAAACAGCTTTTCCAGAACCAACGGGGTCAACGATGCGTTCTTTTCGAGACGGCATCGCTGATACTCT
The DNA here is from genome assembly GCA_020426665.1 of Planctomycetales bacterium. Taxonomy (GTDB): domain Bacteria; phylum Planctomycetota; class Planctomycetia; order Pirellulales; family Pirellulaceae; genus Stieleria. The sequence goes on along the minus strand of JAGQPO010000490.1, from coordinate 10,039 downwards.
GGTGACAGTATCAGCCGGTGCGGACAAGGCGGTGATCTGGACGAAACCCGATGATATTCCGTATGACGCGGAATCTCCCGTAGGATGCCTTGGAGACCTTAGTGATACGGATTCGATTTCCTACGTCCGTGCTGATGGCGGTGTGTCCGTTCTCTCTTCCAGTGTCCCCTCTGATATGTTCCATGCGATCGTCACTCCTTCCGGTGGAGAACGACTTCCCAAAGAATTTGCGGAATACCAGCTTAGGTAGAGTCGCCAGGCAGTTGGGCAGCAAGCCGTCGGAATGAACCAGGAGAGACAATCAAACCGACTCACCTGAACTGAAAACGTCGCAATATCCGCGTCAAAGAGGACGGTGGGCAACGCGTCATTTACTCAACGGCATGATCGACGCCACTTTGGGTGCATCAGCGCCGGCTTAGGCGGTTTGGATCACACCGAGTGACTTGCTTCACGCGGTTGTATCGATCTACTAAACTTCAGCGAGTGGAATTTTGCCTCTTGCCGGGATCTGAAAATGTCGTTCTCTGTTCCGTGTGGTCAATGCGGCAAAGTACTTAAGATTGCACAGCCTTTCGGTAGTGACCCGGTTGCATGTCCCGTTTGTGGATATGTCTTCGTACCGCAACCGCCAGAGGAAGAAGTCGTCGAGGTTGGAGAAGCCGACGTTGTGGAGTCGGATGATGCGAACATGGATGTCGCTACCGTCGACGTGGTAGCGACTGTCGTCACCAGCGATCTTGAGGGTGTCGCGGTTGCTGAGAGCTTGCCGCCCATTCCCGCTGGCGTGTCAAAAGATGTTCACCACAAGGGGGCGATCACTCCTCTGATTGCTGCTTGCGCAGGAGCGGTGGCGACGTTGTTGTTGGTCGCGATCGCAGGACTGGGCTGGTGGGCGATCTCGCGTGCGGGTTCGACACAAAGCGAGCAAGTGGAGTCTGACCTTGGCGCGACCGAATCCACTGAGTTGCCCTGGGAGGTGGCCGATGCCAATCGACATTTGCGTCACAACATGGAACCGATCGCGTTGGCGTCAAAAGCAAGCGAGCCGATCGAAAAGCCAAATGCGAGTACGGTTCAGACATTCCGACGAAAAGCAACCGAAGCAGAAGTGCGCGCCAAGTTCGAGGATGGGAAAGATCGCTCCACGGACTCGTCGCCAACATCCGATAACTCGTCGGGACAAGATCTCGCCCGCGTGATCGAGGAGATCAAGTCCGCCACAGTCTTTATTCAAGTCGAGACCTCCGAGGGCGTTCAATCAGGTTCCGGTTTTTTGTACCAACGGAACAACAACTGGGGTATGATCGTGACGAACGTGCACGTGGTCGAACCTGAGGAGGGGAAGCTCGAGAAGATCACGTGTGTTTTTCATAGCGGGACAAGCAGCGAGTTTGAAGTCGCGGCACAAGTAGCGTGTAAAGACAAACGCAGCGACTTGGCGTTCCTTAAGGCCTATGACAAAAAAATACCCGCCCCCATCAGGCCGGCGAAAGATGCAACTGTCTTCGAGACATCCACGGTCTTGGCCGCCGGATTTCCGTTTGGCGACGTTCTGAAAACCAATCGGCGGAACCCTTCCCTTACGATCACCAAAGGCACGGTGTCGAGCCTGCGCCTTGATGATTATGACGCGGTTTCCGTGCTGCAAATTGATGGCGGCATTAACCCCGGCAACTCGGGAGGTCCGGTTGTCTTAGAAGACGGTCGGCTAGTCGGAGTTGCCGTTGCGAAAGTCCGTGGCACCAGTATCGGCTTTGCGATTCCAGCCCAGATTCTTCAACAAACCGCACTTGGACGGGTCACACGGATATCTGTCAAACAGACCGACCAGGTGGGAAATCGACACCAGTTCAACATTCGTTTCGCAGATCCCAGTAGCCTGATCCGATCAGGAGAGTTGATCGTATTTCACCGTTCTGACCAGACCGTTGATCACCCGGAAAGCGACGGATCGTGGCGCCCGGCAGCGGAGAAGTTACTGGTGGCGGAACCATTGCGTGTGGAACGGCGGCGCGACGATGGCGAATCAAGTGCAACTTTGGAGTTGGAGATTCCGTCAATCGACGATCTTATGTTCCAAGTGCGCATCGGACGCCGAGACGGGGGAGAGCATTGGTCGCAGCCAAATACATTCCCAAATTCGCTCGAACTCGGCGTGACTAAAGTGATTCCTCTCAGTGGCAAGAAGGACGAGCCTGAGATCGCTGGCAAAAAGAACAGCGAACCCACGCTTGCTGCCCTGCCTGCGGTGATGACCGATTTTGCACTCAACCCGTCGACAGGTGACATCGCTTGTCTAGATCCGATCAATAACGAAATCTATTTGATTCCGATGGATGGATTGAAGGCCGGAAACTACAGCTCGTCACCGAAACGTGAGGTTGGTAAAGGCCCGGTCGCGCTTACGTACAAGCGATTTCAAGAGCATGAATACTTTGTGGTCGCTTGTTCTCAAGAGTCCGAACTCTATCTTGTGACCGCCACCTCGCTTGAAATCGTCAATAAGATACCGATTGGCGGGAATCGCGTTTCACGCGTGGTCGCGTCTACCAATCAAGATGATCCGTTTGTTTACTACACCTATGGAACCGGTGACGACTCGCACACGGGGGCAATCGATCTACGTGAGATGACCGATTGCGGCAACGTCATTGATGATTCAGTCGATTGCACGCTCTCGGCCGACGGCCGATTCGCCTACCGGCGCAGTTTTCGATCGCCATTGGTATTGGAATCACTCCGCATGATCAGTGAATTCTCGGCCCCCGCACCGGTCTTCCTACCGTACTTTGGCGATCGTCGCCTGACGGGCGAGTGTGTGCCGGATCCTTATGGACAGATCACGGCATTGGGAGCGAATCTCTACTCAGTCGGCCTCGATCAACATCTCTCAACCATGGACTTTTATCCCCTTTGTTTTTTCCGCTCACGCCCTATCACGGTGGGATTGGTTGGTCAGCGCGACCCGGTACGAAGCCTGAGCATGCGGGCCGCGTCCGTCAACACGTTTTTGTCGACGACGTCCACTTACGAATTACCGACTGCGATGGTTTACTTGTGGAACACGTCCCGAACAAACTCGCAACGGAAACCTAATGCGAGCCAGTTTGTCTTTGGAGCGAAGGTCTTTGCGGACGATCTCAATCAACAGGTGATTTACGCTTCGAACGACAAAATCCTGTTGATCCCGCTCGACGTCTTTGCACTGCGTGATGACGAGCCTCTGATGAAGCTGACTTCGACCTCGGCCGACTTCGAGGTTGGCAAAGAAAAGGTAGTCGAGTTGCGCACGGCCAACGCCGACATGTCGATTGAAGTGGGCGAAATGCCGACGGGAATGAAGCAGGTTGTCGGCGGATTGAGCTGGCGACCCGCGGTTGAACAGGTTGGGACGACGACAATTCCGATCACTCTGAGGTTTGACGACATCGAGCGTGTCGCCAATTTCCATGTGCATGTTCGGCAGCCCTCGATCCAAACCTCGATCGACGTCGCAGACTTTGTCGTCGATCCGAATCTTGCGTTCTGCGTCTGTTGGTCTGGACGATCCGACAACACCAAACTACTCTCCGACCCCACGGGCAACAACGTTGAAAAAGGAGTCGAGTTGTGCGTGATTCCACTTGACGAGAAGTCCGAATCAATCGGCAAAGAGCTTTCCTTCGACATCAAGCAAGCCACATTGATTGGAAACCGCGTCGCTTTATTGCCAGCCGGCGAGGATCAGCAGGTTCACGTTCTGGATCTAGGAACGCTTGATCGAGCAAAACTACTTCTGGCGAGTTTTCCTGTCAAAGCAATCGAGGTTCGGGGCGACGAATTCTTTCTGCTTGGCGAAAAGAACGTCGATGTTTACTCGGCCGAAACGTTGAAGCGTCTGCGAACTCGTGATGACGTCGATGTATCAACTCGCCCACAAAAGCCTTCACAGCAAGTATGGGTCGATGGAATGCTTTCTGAGGGTGTATTGCGAGGCTCAAGCGATTCAGACCGAATGCTTATCGTCGCGCCGGGAGAGGTGCCCGAGATTCCTGGCTCGCAGCAGAATTTGATGGACGGCCGTTTTCTTCGCCAAGTTTCCTCTGCAGATCGATCGCGATTCGATCGAAGCGGACAAATCTCAAGCAGCTTGATTGTGGCAGGGCCCATTGCGATTGAAGGTAAGAATATTCAAGTTTCACTTGAGAATCGCATCTATGACGTCCAAGTTCCAAATATAGATTTGCAACAGACCGAGCAGCGTGTGACGCTGCTGGTGGCAAAGGACGACGGATCCGTGACGGCTAAGGTGCCGATCTTTCGAGAACGAGTCATCACAGGTGTGCCCGCATCGCGACCGGTGATGCGTGTGGCCGGCGACAAGGTGTTGGTCGGCTGTGGAACTCGCATCTACCACTGGAGTCCTTCCTCGATCGATCTTGGTACAAAACAGGATTCTGATCCGGAAGAGTTGCACTTCCTACCCAAGCAATCAGCGTTCACCGCAACCGAGCCCAAAACCTTATTGAACCACAAAGTTTCCGGCGGTCGTCCACCCTACGATCTGCATTTAATGACTCGCTCCAGCGGCGTGGAAATGAATGACCAGACGGGTGACGTCACGCTATCGCGTGACGACTTGATTCGGGCAGCGGCATCGGTTTTGGCATCCAGTGTCGATGGAATGAATGCGGATAACCTAGCCCTGGAACTCACACATCGTTCGGAAGAGTTGGGCGAAACATTCGAGCGACTCACGGGGCACATGCTGAAGGGATTTCCGATCGCGGTGCCGATCCATCTTAAAGCAAGTGATCGCGACGGCACCGTCGCGGAAATACAATACTTTGTATTGATTGACATTCCAATTGATGACGCCGTAACTGTGATTCAATCACGTCAGTAGTCCGATGAGAAGAACCATCGATACCGCCAGTTCCGCGATCGTCCTCTTGGTATGCGTTTTAGTCACGTTTTCCCTGATTGCGATGTCGCTGCCTCGAAGCCGCGAGGTTTCAAGTTCAGATCGGTGCGCCGATAACTTGAGACGGCTTGGAATCGCATTGCACAACTACCACTCGTCCTATCGAACGATGCCCGCCGGTGTCGGTGGGACCATGGGCGGAACTGGCTATCCCAGCATGTTGAGCCGCGAAAGGGACTCAAATCAAGGCCGCTTGTCCGGCTTCGCAGCGTTGTTGCCGTTTCTCGATCAGCAGGTAGCCTGGTCGAAACTATCGGCAGGCGGACCTGGCAACTTCCCACCGATGGGCCCAGCCCCCTCGTACGATCCATCCGAGTACGAACTGTGGTCCGTTCAGTTTGACGCGTTCTTGTGTCCGTCCGATCCCGCTGAAATTAACGACTATGGGATGCGCAGCTACGTCATGAACTACGGTGACGCGGTCGATGCAGTAGGCCGACTCTTCGACGATTCGGCCGAAGATCGGGTTTTGAAAAGCCAAGTGGGACGCGGGGCCTTCATCCCACATACTCCAGTCAAGTTTCGCGATTGTCCAGATGGTCTTTCCAACACTGCGATGATCAGTGAAACGATGATTGGGGTCGGCACAAAGAACTCGGGCGCCATGGTCGTCCGCGGCGTAGAGGGTCTGATCGCGTCGCCGGGCGACGCCTTGAAGACAGCGATATCTGCTCAGAAACCTTACCGATCGGGCAACACCATCTGGTCGATCGGAAAAGGGACGCGGTGGCCTGAGGGTAGTTTTATGATAAATGCGTTCACGACAGTGTTGGCGCCGAACAAGCCTTCGGCAACTCTACACGCCGATCCCGAAAGTGGTTGTATTTCAGCATCGTCTTATCATCTCGACGGTGTCAACGTCTTGATGGGCAACGGAGCGATAAGGTTCGTTTCCGATACGATCGATGTCGGCGACTCCAACGCGCCATCCGTCTCACCACTGATGAACAACATCGGCGCGGAAAGTCCCTTCGGTGTTTGGGGAGCGTTGGGCACTCGAGCCGGAAAAGAAATCATCCCCTCGGAAAGGGAGGCGGGCTTTAAAACCTACTCTGACTACTAGGACTTCATTCACCGGTTAACGCTTTGCCGGATTACTCGCGTCAACATCGACAAGATAGGCATGAAACAAAGCCGCCTTTTCTCCGGCAGCATTTTCTGCGGTCACGTATGCATATATAGGAACGGGGATCTTTCGCGGACCGCGGCCGGTTAAGCTGCGAAACGTGTCGGTGACTTGGTTTCGATACGCGACCAATGTATCTGCATTCTCCTTATTCAGCTGGTCTGGAGTCAGACTTCGGTTGCGATAGGAAAAGCCATCGTTGCCCGCGATCTTCCGTGCCGCCTCGACCAGCGGCTCGACCGAATCAAACGCGATCTTAAAGGAACCATCCGCCGATTCACCCTCGAACAGTACTTTCGCGTTGGAGTCTGAAGTCGCACTGCTACCCTGTCGATTTGTGTAACCGTTCATCACCCGCAGACGGTACTTGACGGCATCGGGCGCGGAGTACTGGACCTTGGTTGGACGGGACGCGTCAAGCAGGAACGTCGACTGAACAGGTTTGAAATTGAATCCGACGTCTGGCAACTCCCACAGTGAATAGGGTATCAACCGAACCTTGCCGTCCACGATTGCGGCCGAGTGCTCCGGTCCATGCGCTACGAACAGCGAATCTCCTTTACGCGCATACGAATTTTCTTGTGCGGGCGGAATAATGACTTTGCGAATCTCTTTATCGTATTCAAAGTGTAATTCCCCGATGACGGCAGTCCCATGGCGATAGACGGACATTCGACAAGGATGCATCGGCATTGGAAGGCCTTGGAGGGCAGCTTGAGATTCGTGGAGCGTCAGAAGCACTGGGCCAGACGGCTCCATTCGTGCGGCCTCCGCAAACCCGGCAATATGCCCCCGACTGTTCCTGTCCGGGCCCACCCCGAAGGCGATCGGCATCGCCAATAGTTTTGCTTCACGCATGGGCTTGTCCCAATGGACTCCTTCCCACATCCAACCGTCACCGAAGTCTTCTGCTAGCCAAGTCGAAGTTGCAGGGAGATCAGGTTGAATCGCGTTGAGAGAAGGAAGTTCAAAACGTTCGCCGTTGTCATACGCAGTTGTTGCAACATATTTGTCTGCGACCACGACGATTCTTAACGCTTGAGTCTTCAAGGGAACCTGCTTGATCGGTTTGAGTGTTTGGTAATCAAAGCGGACAAGCCGTGGCGGGTTCGAAACCGTCGCGCAAATGCCGCTGGGACTGATCGCAGCAAAATCGATCTCCAACGGGACCTCCTGATGACGCAGCACTTTTCCTTGACGCCAATCATAAACGCCGACCATGTACTTCATGCCTGGTTGTGGGCTGCTCTTTTTCTTGCCGTACTCCCAAACAACATTCACGTCAGAATCATTTCCCCAGATCACCGCCAGATCGGAATCTCGCTGGAACGAAATCCCGTTGACATAGAAGGGCAATTCCTCCCCATCATTCGCCCCGCCAAGTTGGACGTTCACACCGAAGTAGGTGTCCTTCACAAGGTCGCCGGAGCGGGCTCGAATTCCTAAAGATAGTTTTCCAATTTGTTTAGCAGTCGGAGTCCAGGTCAACGTGTTTCCGTTGATCACGATTGGGCTATCTTGGGCGCTCGCAAACTTCGTGTTCTTCCGAAAATCGTTGCGCGGCAAACGGTTCTGGAGCGGCTGCTCAGGTTTGGGAACGACAACACCGCTGAGCCCACGGGTACCTCGCATGACTGCAACAGAATCCGTAACAAGCACATTCAACGTTGCAACCTTGGTAATCGGTGTGATCTCTGTCGGACTGTCCTGCTGGACCACGCAAACCGCTGCGCGAACAGGTCTCTCTCGGGCGTACTGATAAACTTGTCCGGCGCCGTTGGTGCGTGCCCTCAACGTGTTCCGGATCCCGTCGCTAAACGGTTTAAACGTGATCGTCATGTCGCTGGCTGTAACTGTCTCGATGTCCACGAGCTTTCGATCCGGATTGCCAACGTCGTCGGTTCGATCAACCGTTCCGTCGTTGTTCCAATCGCGGTAGATCACCTCTTTCGTCGTGTATTGACGCGTCCATTTTCCTTCTGGCGTTTGCAACATCACAAGGATGTCAAAGTCACCCCGCAATGTGATGTTGTCGGGAATGGTGTATCCCGCAAACGGCCCGAACGTAAGCGAGCTTCGATAAGAGACTTGATAGGGGGAGACCGTCTCTTTCACAACGTCTTCGAAATATGGGGATTCGTCAATGAACTCATACGTCACATCGCCTCCCGCCGGAGTCTGCAACGGAATTGAAATCTCTTTATCGACGGTGACTTTTTCGGGGACATCTGCCATCACTGTCAGCCATGGCTCCTCTGGCACATTTTCAAGCAGATCACGCCAAACCATAATGGTCCTGCCGGTTGCCAGGATCGCAAGTTTCCGTTGTTCGTCGAGAAACCCCCAAGTTCTATTGAAGAAAATGCTACTGTCCAAATTGGCAGACGCATGCACTTTGTAATTGTTGGCCGAAAGGATTTTGATTCGCCCAATGGGATCGTTTGGCTGTTTGGAATTCAGTTTTTCCACGCCGAGCAAGATCGCATTTTGCTTGCCGCAGGCAAGCAACAGAACTCCCGTGTTGTCGGTGACAAAGAGGTCGCGGCTGCACAACCAATTTGCCGCCAGAGTTTGGACACCAAACGGGCCCGGGGTTGGGACGGATCCATAACGGCTTTCGACCTCGTGACGTTGCATCAACATTCCCAACTTGCCATCGCCTGGGAGCTTCTCATAGCGGAAAGAGGCTTCTTTGCCGAACAGTGTCGACCCGTCTGCCGAGACCGCCACGCGGCCATCAGGCTGAGCTGTCTTCTGACCAGGTTGCGGTGGTAGCGTTTTGCTGTCCAGGCTCATGGTCGATAAATCCAACCTGCCAATCACGTTGCCCTTGCTCGTGCTGCCATGCCGCTCGTACGATTGAAGAGCTGCGAAGTACAGAAAAGGATCATCCTGATCACGGCTGGATCCAAGGTCTTGGATGTCGATGACCTCCGACGCACCGGCCGAAACTTTTCCCGCCGGTTCCAGTGTGTCGACGTCATAGAGCCAGACGTCTGCACTGCTGTTGCACGCAACCGCAAACAGCCTTTTTTCCTTCCACGGTTTGACCGCGACAGACGTCGGCAATCCTGGTGTTTCGAACGTTGCGATGGGCTCACCAGGTCCGTTCAGAACTTTGTCGATTTCATAAACAGCTACCGCCCCACTTTTTCCATCTTTACTATCAACAGTGATCGCAATCCGGCCAGTCTGCTCGTCATACGCGACCGACCGAACGCTGGTCGGAAGCGAACGGTTTCCACCAGAGCCCCCTAAAGTGTAATGACTCTGGTCCGGTACCACTTCGGCAAGAAGGGGTTGTTGCGGCGGGCTTCGTTGCTCGCCTGGTTGATCTTGCTGCTCAGGCACTGAATCTGCTTGCAACATTTCCCCTTCGGGCGTCTCCTGATGGTCTTGACGAGTTGCTTGCGGCTCCGGTTGAATCTTCTCTCGGTCTGACTCCAGAGCCGGTTCCACTGCACGTGATTGAGAGTCTGGTTCTGCGATTGAGGCAACGTCCCCTGTCTCGGCCACCACACTACTGGAATCACCTCGAAACAGCAGGAAGCCTTCACCGGCTAACAAGACGAAACCCAGCGCAACGCCTGCCGCAAGTGCCCCCCAATGGACCCTGACGCTTGCAACATCGTTGCCAGCCGCGGGCTGTTGTTCGACGGAATTCGGGGTAACCGGATTTGCGGACGCGGCGGGCGTTAGACTAGAAAACGCTGGTGCAACATCGGTCATAACGGGTCCAGCCGACAGATCAGGTCCGATATCGGCTGGAGCGGCTAAAGGTTCGGCATCAAATGCTGGCAGATTGTCGAAACCCAACCCCTCTTCAAAAGCCGGCAAGTGACCAAATCCAGACGCGTCATCGAACGCCGGGAGGTCACCAAAACTATTCGCTCCCTCGGGTTGCCCCGCCAAATTCGCTGGCAACGGATCTTCAACAAACGGATCTT
>JAGQPO010000489.1 GCA_020426665.1 Planctomycetales bacterium | reverse complement strand
ATTTCTCGAGTCCGTTCGGTGACGGAGACCAACATGATGTTCATGATCCCGACGCCACCAACCACCAACGAAATCCCCGCGATTGCCGACAACATCAATGTCATCGCACCGGTGATGATTCCCAACGTTCCGGCGACTTCGTCCATGTCGGTGATCTCAAAATCGGGTACCTCACCGGGTGCGATGTCGTGACGTTCGAGCAACAGATTTCGAATCTGCCGTGTCGCGACTTTCATTTGGTTGTTGCTGCGTGCCGAAACCATGACCGCGTGAATGTTATCCATCGGCGAACCGAGCAACCGCTTGCGCACGGTCGTCTGGGGCATCAACAAAAGGTTGTCCTGGTCATCGCCGACCATATTGGCGCCCTTTTTGGACAAAATTCCGATGACACGAATCGGGACGTTGTTGACCCGAAGGGTTTCACCGATCGGATTCGTGGTCCGGAAAAGTTTTGGGATCAATGTCTGGCCGATCACACAGACCTTGGCTTTGGATTCGATGTCTGCTTCGCTGAAGAACGAACCCGCATCCAAACTCCAATTGCGGACCAACAAAAAGTCGGTGCCGACGCCCAACATTTCCTTGGGGCTCCAGTTCTCGTTTCCGTAGATGACTTGTCCTCCGGTCCACACCAGCGGCGAAGCGGCCAGCACCGCCGGGCACTCTTGCCCGATCGCGACCGCATCGAGAGCGGTCAACGTCGGTGCGTCATTCTGTCGGACGCCGCCACCTTCGGTCTGGCCCGGCGTTATGAAGATCACGTTGGTGCCCAGGTTCTCTAATTCCCCTCTGACCAATCGATCGGCACCCTGGCCGATTGACACGATCGTCGTCACTGCGGCGATCCCGATCACGACCCCGATGATTGTCAACACGGCGCGCATCTTGTTCTTCAACAAGGCGCGGATGGCGATTCGAATCGTATCAATGAATGACATTGCGAATCACTTCTTTACTTTTCGACCGATCACCAACGCATCACCTTCCGACAATTCCCCCTGCTTCAACTCCGTGAACCCGCTTTCGCTGAGTCCGGTTTCGATTTCGACGGCTTTAAGATGAAGTCCGTCGACGGCCCAGACATGGCGTTTGTTTCTGTTTTTTCGTTTCTCGGCTTTTTCCAATGCCGGCAATTCTTCCTCCTCTTTCTCTTTGTCGGAATTGTTTTTCCACGTCGATCCGTCGATCAGATGCCGGTCTGCTTCACGAACCAATTTGACGTCTTCCGGGAAAAAACGCAGAGCCGTGTTGGGGATCTTCATGACGTCGGTGGTTGAATCGACCTCGAAAGAGATACTGGCCGTCATTCCGGGTAGCAACTTCAAGTCCGGGTTACCGGTTGCGATAACAACCGGATAGGTGACGACGTTCTGGTTGGCGATGCTGCTGACGCGAATCTGTTCGATCCGGCCTTCGAAGACTTCATCGGGATGCGCGTCGACGGTGAACGTGACCGGTCGCGATTCGGCCTGAGCTTTCTGAACCAAACCGATGTCGGCTTCGTCGACCGATGCAAAGACATGAACCTTTTCACGTAAGTCAGGAGCGACGATAAACAACTCGGGCGTCTGGAACGCCGCCGCCAAAGTTTGGCCAGGGTCGATTTTACGGTCGATCACAATGCCGTCGACTGGAGCGGTGATTTCGCAATAGTTCAGATTCGCGCGCGAGTTTTCCAATGATGCTTGAGCTTGCAAGATCATCGCATCGGCGACCTTTAACTGTGCCTCCAGCGACTTCATTTCAAAGACCAACTCGTCCATCTCTTTCTCGGAGAGATACCCGGTGCTTTTGGCGTACAGCTTTTTGCCTCGTTGCAAATTGTTTGTCGCCTGTGCCAATTGTGCCTGAATCCGTTCCAGTTCGGCCTTTCGCGTCGCCAGCGTCGCTTCGTCTCGCGCGACGTCGGCCAGGATCAATCGCGGATCGATCTTGGCAAGTACGTCCCCTTTTTTGACGTGATCGTTGAAGTCCACGTTCAATTCCGAGATCGGTCCGGAGACCACCGATCCTACTGAAACAGATTGGACCGGACGCACCGATCCGGTCGAATTGACATATCGGGTGATGTCGCCACGGACAATCAACGCAGTGTCCCACTGCACTCGATTTCGTTCTTCCCAGTACTTCGCCGCGGGTTTGTACCCGATCGCGCCAACCCCCGCCAAAACGCCGATCAGGACCAGTAACTTGATAAGCGTTTTCATTCAGATTTGGGGTACAGGACAAGGCTGGTTCGGGATGACGCCGGCTCCGTGATGGCGGCACACGGCCGCCTGGCGACAGTGTGCCCCAGCGAATCAATTCGCGCGGCGCTACGGTGACCATGCCTCATTCTAATTCAACAAGCCGGGCGCTACGCCAGTTTTGGTAATCGATTCGTCGTAGGCCAGGGAATCTTGGTGCCGATGTTGTTTGTGGTTCGAACCGGTTTCGATATTGGGCTGAGTGAGACAGGCACAACGGACTGCAAGCCCGCCAGAAGCCCTTTGTCGCCGGACACTCCGTGGCCGGCTTGGCCGACCACGGAGTGTTCGGCG
>JAGQPO010000488.1 GCA_020426665.1 Planctomycetales bacterium | reverse complement strand
TGAATCCGACCTGTATCAGACGTGTGCTCTTCGGCCAAGCTTGGGGACAATCTTTCGAAACACGCCGCCCAGGTCGGTGTCCCGCCGCGAATTGTCTTCGACCAGAGCCGTCAGAATCGGCCGCAAGTGAGAAGGTCGGCTGCGCAGCGGAACCTGTTGGCGGATGTCGTTGTCAAAGGTAACCAAACCGACGGGGTCTTGTTGTCCGAGCATGAAGTAAGCGAACGCGGCGGCCAGTCGAACGGCGTAGTCGTGTTTGCTAAGTCCGTCGACGCTTCGTGTCCCCGTGTAAGCCATCGATCCGCTTTGATCGACCAACAACGTACATCGTAAATTGGTCTCTTCTTCGTACTGGCGGATATACAAGCGGTCGCTCTTACCGTACACCTTCCAGTCGATGTTCTTCAATTCATCGCCCTGGACATATTGTCGATGCTCTTTGAATTCGACACTGAACCCTTTGTGTGGTGACCGGTGTCGTCCACTGCAGTAGCCTTCGACGATGCCCCTGGCCAAAATCTGCAACCTCGCAACTCTTGAGAGTTCTTGGGGTTTGACGAAATCCAGAATCCGCATGGGGGGCTCGATAGGGGGGCGACGATGCGAAGGTGGGCCGAGGTATGTGGAGCAACGTTTCTGCAGATCCCATTCTAAACGCTAAAACGATTTGAAACCTCCTCCATACCCTCTCCCGAGGCGAGCATTTTGGGAGATCGACCGAGTCACTCGCCAGATCTCGACGTCTGAAATTGCCCGTTATGATCCTTTCAGGCTAACAGCCAAGGTTTCCTAAACTGCCGCATGTCCGCTTCCACCCGCCTGGGAATTGTCTTTGCGGTCTCCGCCAACGTGATTTGGGGCTTGTTTCCGATCTTTTGGAACTTGCTGGAATCGGTTCCTTCGCTGGAACTGGTCGGACACCGCATCGTCTGGGCGTTCGTTTTTGCAGCGGTCATCGCCGTCGTTCGTTTCCGGATCAGCGGCCGCGCCAGTCGAACCGGGTTGTTGCAGGCACTTTCAAGGCGAAAAACCTGGGCGACCTATTCCCTGTCAGCAGTCTTGATTGCGATCAATTGGGGTGCGTTCCTGTATGCCGTGACGCACTCTCAGGTGTTGCTTTCTTCCCTGGGGTATTACATCAACCCACTGCTGAATGTTTTATTAGGCGTAATCATTCTGGGCGAGCGATTGTCGCCGGTTCGCTGGGGCGCGATCGGCTTGGCAGCGATTGGGGTCACCGTCATGACCATCGCTGCGGGCGCGGTTCCCTGGGTTTCATTGGCGATGGCAACTTCGTTTGCCGGTTACGCACTGGTCAAAAAGAAAGCGAAACTCGACGCGTTGAACGGGTTGTTTTTGGAAACACTGGTACTGTTGGTTCCGACGTTGATCTATTTAACTTGGTTGCATGGATCCGGCGGTGGCGCATTTGGCCGCGGAAACACCTCCATTGATTCCCTGCTGGTGGTCGGCGGTTTCTTGACGCTTGTCCCGCTCGGTTTTTTTTCCGCCGCAACGCAACGCATCCCGCTGACGTTGGTTGGAATCTTGCAATACGTCGGCCCCACGTTGCAGTTTATTGTCGGCGCATTTTATTTCGGCGAAGATTTGTCAACGTTCACACTGGTAGGATTCGCTTTCGTTTGGAGTGGCGTTCTGGTGTTCTTGTTTTCAAGGACGTGACGCGGGCGCGCCGGAGTTTCCTAGAACGACGTTTGAGGGAGTGTTCCATATGCCAGCCTGGCTAGACGTGGGGAAGATCGTCGTCAACGACCGTTGGATTCTCCGCCCCGGATTTGCAAATCGCTAAAAACAGCGTCGGTGTTGACGACTCTCAGCCCGACCGATCCGGTTGAATACGTCGCGTCGCGGAAAGTCAGTGCCTGTTTCCCATTGTGCGTGACCGTGATTGAGTCGCCGACGACTTGCACGCGCAAATGCTGCGGTGACGTCGTTTTGATCGAAACGTTTTTGCGTCCCAATTCCTTCCAATTTGATCCGTCGGTTTTTCCCAGGATGACCAGCCCCGTCTCTGGAATCAACCCGGCGAAATAGGATCGCTGCGCGTCAAACCCGACCGCCGCTTTGGTACACCGAAACAAAATCCCAGCATCACGCGCATGGTCGTTGCCGAGAAAATCGATCGAAACGGACACGTCGACGTCGTCTGGAACGGCACGGTCAAAGACAATTTTTTCGCCACATCGATAGGCATTGATCGGAGCGTCCGGAACAACTCCCAATCGGTACGAACGATCCTCGACCTTGTAAAATTGATGATGGCCGTAGTAGCTGAAATCGTTGGGGTCCACGGACTCTTTTCCGCTTGCTTCGCCCGACGGGCGATCAAGCGTCGCACCGGCATCGATCGGTTCGCCAAACAGCGGATACCCTGTTGCGTCCACTTCCATCGGTTGGACAAAGATCGCTCGTCTCCAGCCCGGTTGCCGATCACGTTTGGCATGGAAAACATGCCACCACTGGTCTCCGCCCAATGATTGAACGAAGCACGAGTGGCCGACACCATAGGTGGACGCGGTGCTTTCGAAAACGGGTTCTGCTCGTTTACGCCAGGACGCCGGATCAAGTGGGTCGTCGCCATGAAGCTCCAAAAGGCCAAGCTTATAGGTCGGCAACCAGGACGCGCCACATGAATACACAATCGATGTATGGCCGTGTGATTGGAACACCTGGGGCCCCTCGTTCAGGCCGCGTGCGTCGTCACGAGGTTCCGTGCGTTCCCACAAATAATCATCGTTTGAACACAGGCGGACACGCGGACCGACCAGTTTTGTCGGCGAATCCATGGCTGCGATGTATAGATATTGTCGATCGGTACCAGGAGCATCCCAACCAGACCAAACCGCATAGCGGCGGCCATCATGCTGTAACACCGTCATGTCGATCGCCCAAATATTTGGCGACTGACGATCATCACCGTCACCGGTCGCCAATGGACCAAACAATTCGTATTGGCCGAGCGGATCGGAAGTCTTGGAACGCAAAACATAAGCACGGTGGTTTTCATTCTTTCCGTCCGATGCGGCAAAATAAACGTACCAGCGGTCATCCAAATGATGCAGTTCCGGGGCCCAAACTTCGTGCGAGTGCGGTCCGGTCTCGGGTGCCCGCCAGACCACGTGTTTCTTACCCAGCGACGTCAACGACTTGCTCGTATGAATCGCGATCCCGCGGTTGCCTTCGCTAAAGCACCAAAGATATCGATCGGCGTTCGGATCGCGGATCACCCACGGATCGGCTCCTTCACCAATCGGATTAACGAACTGGGCGAAGGCTGCGTTGTTGCCGACGGAAAAACTAAGGCAGGCAATAAAAGCGGTGGCAATTCGGAAAAGAGACGACAGGGTTGGCATGGTTATTTTAGTGATTTTGGTTGGAACCCAGGTGAGAAACCGTCAATAGACCAGTGGTAACGTGGTAAATTCGATGCCTCGATTTACCCGTCGACGACCGATGGTGAAAGCGGCAATCGTGTGCTTCGACAAGAATCTAACAAGTGGTCGCCCCACGTTCGCTGAGAAAAACAATCAAACGTTGAAACAAGTGAGCTTTTTGATGTTCGCTAGATCGCTATCGATCCTATTTCTTGTCGTCATGCTAGCTGGTCCGAAGCAAGTCGAAGCCCAGCAGCGCGAGCGAACGATCACTTGGGTGAACGCCGACATTGCGAAACTAAATGGGCTGAGCCATCACGTACTCAGCAGCAGTGCAATGGGACACGATGTCGGTTACGTTGTTTGGACACCGCCGGATTTTGATGACAGTGGAAAAACCCGCTACCCAGTCGTCTACTTTCTGCACGGTGCCGGTGGATCGGAGAAGTCCGATTCGGCGGGATTCTCATCGCGGGTTGCTGGCATGATTCGTTCCGGCAATTTCCCCGCGGCGATCTGCGTTTTTCCGAACGGAGGAATGACCGGATATCGCGGTACCATGGAAACATTGATTGTCGACGAATTGATTCCATTGATCGACAAGTCTTACCCGACCAAGGCCGATGCGGCCGGTCGCGTTGTGTGCGGTTTCTCAATGGGCGGAGCAGGTTCGGTTCATTTGTCGTTACGCCATCCGGAATTGTTCTGTGCGGCGGCCAGCTGGGGAGGCGCACTGTCATTTCGCGGTCGCGGGGATGAAAGCCCCCTGCTTGCAACGGCAACGGAAAACGCAAAGCAACTTGAAAATCATGGGTTCGCATTGCTGACGATCAACGGCGACCAAGATCGGCCCGATGCGTTTAAACCGTTACAAGCCGTCCTTCAACCACTTCGAATCGAACACAAGATCGTCACGCTCGATGACACCAACCACAATCTGGGCAAATATTACGAACGATCTGCCGACACGCTACTGAGTTTTCTTGCTGAACGTCTTACCAAGACTAACGCACGGTCCGGCGATTGACGGTGATCGATCAAAGGATCGATGAAGACAATTCAGTAACATCGCCATCGCGTTTGGGAAACGTTGATTCGCTTTAATGCATTTGCGTTTGGGCGATGTCCGAATCCGGGACGAATTCTGAACCATGGGTTGGCGGCATAAAAGTGGGATCCATTTCACGGAAAATCAACAATTCCGCAATGTTCTCGCGGGTCAACATTCCAACCAGTCGATTATCGTTGACGACCAACAGGGCCGGTAGGTTCTTGGTTTGAAGACGCTCCATTGCCGAACGCAATGAATCGTCTGGTTTGGTCTGCACTTCGTCTATCGGAGTCATCATAGTTTGGATCGCGGCATCCCGCATTCCATTGCGAAGTGCGCTAAAAACTTTTGCCTGGGAGATCATTCCGACAGGCCGATTGGCGTGATCAAGAACCGGGAAATCTTGCTGGGCGCCCTCAAGAAGTCGGTCCCGGATTTCTAAAATGGGGCGGTCTCCATAAGTTGTTGTGAACTGGTTGACCATCGCGGCTTGTACCGGCAAGTTGGCGATCAACGACGATGATCGCACCTGAGCAGCCTCGGCTTGGGCACCAAAGTAGACGAACACTGCAATCAGAATCAGCATCGGATTTCCAAATAGCCCCAGGAAGCCAAAACCGATCGCCAGAAACTGCCCCACGCTCGCCGCTATATCCGTCGCCTGAACCCGTGACATTCTCATCGCCAGAATCGCGCGCAGCATCCTGCCTCCGTCCATCGGAAAGGCCGGAACCAGATTAAATACGACGAGGGCAATGTTGATCGCGGTCAGACTTTGGAAAAAGCCGATCGTTGATGTCGAATCGAGCAACGCCGTCGGTACGAACGATCGGTTCGTAAAAAATAGTGCCACCACCAACACAAACGCAATGACAACATTCACGAGTGGACCTGCGATTGCAACAACCAGTTCTTCCATTGGTTTCTCAGGAATCTCTCGCAAACTGGCGATCCCGCCGATCGGAAGCAATGTGATATCGTCGGTCGGAATTCCAAAGTGACGTGCCGTCAGCGCGTGTCCAAACTCATGGGCAAGAACACAGGCAAAAACGCAAATGACCAGCAAAACGTTGACCAGCGCGGCACTCGACGATGCCTGATTGAACAAGGCCGAACCGGCGACCCAAGCCAGCAACAGAAAAAACGTCCAGTGAATCTTGACGTCAATGCCGGCAATTCGACCCAGTTTGAAGGAGCCTACCATTTAATCTCTCGATGCAATTGCGGAACTGGCAGAAGATTGCACGACGTGCAGATTCTGTACCGACATTGTACGACGATTCGGCAAGTCGAACCAAAATCAGTCACACCCGCGACGGAGGTTGCCATCGTCAAGCGAACCTGAGGTGTCGCGGTTTACGCTCGGCCGCCCCGATGGAAGACGAAACGCTGAAATTTACGAGCGTCTCGTCCGAATGCGGGACATTTGGAACGGACTTTGCACTCCCCAACTCCGTTCCGTTCTTTTACACAGTCAAGACAGATGAATACAACAAACATTCACCACATCCAAACCGTCCACGGACAAAGTTTTGCAGATGTAACTCAGTTTGTGGCACTCGCGACAGCTCACTCGAAGGCAAATAACACCCAAACGACATCAGCCGGCTCGCACGAACGTTTGGGTAAACCACAAACTGTAACCCAGCCGATGCCCGTACGCGTTACAAAAAACAGCTGACCAATAAAGGGATGTCAGCCGATTCACGCGAGCGTTCGGGCGCCGTTCGTGACGCGCCGGTTGCTGCCCGTACGCTCGCGCGATACGGCTGATATCGATCGACGGCTATCGCATTAACCACCAGTCGTCTGTATCAACGATCGCAGTTCGCCATCGAGTCGTTCGGCGGCGCCATCGGGATCGTACCACCAATCACGTGACCAAACCCGCAAAATTTTCCACCCGAGATTCTCAAGTACCACTTGTCGAGTTTTATCACGGTCCCTGGCGGTCGCGGAACCGCGATACGTGGCGCCATCACACTCGATGCCGGCAAGATACGCTTCTCCATCATTTGGATGACGAACTGCCAATGGGATTCGAAATCCCGAGACGCCCACTCGCTGGACAACCTCCCAGCCACGTTCTTCCAGCCTCGCGGCGACGGCCGATTCAAGAAGTATTGCAGATGATTGTTCGTGTAAATTGGCGTTGACGGAGTTTGTGAATTCGTAAGACGATTTCTCGGCGAACGCCAGGAACTGTTTCAAATCGGCAACACCACGCGATCTGCTGCGTTCGACATTCAACTGCTCGGAAGAAAACGAAGAAAACACAAGTAATTCTTCTCTCGCCCGCGTCACCGCAACGTTCAAACGCCTTTCGCCGCCGTCGCGATTGAGCGCCCCGAATGTCAACGGTACCTTGCCGGACTCATCGGGACCGAACGTAATTGAGAACATCATCAGGTCGCGCTCGTCGCCCTGGACGTTCTCCAGATTCTTGACGACCGTTGGTTCGATTCGGTCGTCACTGAAATACCATTCCAACGTTGGGTCGTCACGTTGCGCTGCGTCGAACAAGTCTTGAATCAGGGTTTGCTGTTGGCTGTTGAATGTCACGACGCCAAGCGTTTTCCGTGATTCTTCGGGCAGACGTAACCACTCTTTCATCCGCGCAATCGACTCGGCCACGATCGCCTGGGCCTCGATCAGATTGGTGCGTGTCTTACCTCGATCATACTTCGAATCCGGCAGGTATCGAAACGAAACCGCGTTGTCGGTTGTCTTTGGTGACGGAAATGTAACCAATTGGTTGTCGTAATAATGTTGGTTGGAAAACGCGATCAACGATTCGTGGCGGCTTCGATAATGCCAGTTCAATTGCAACGTCGGCAATCCCGATGCTTTGGCCTCGTCCAAGATGCTTTCCAAATCTCGCTCGTAATCCTCCAATTCCTCGTCATCTTGATCATCATCGGACTTGCCGAAAAAATTAGTCGGCGGCAATTGTTTCGGATCTCCCACGATGATCGTTTGACGGGCTCTAGCGATCGCACCGATCGCATCCCACGTTGTAATCTGAGACGCCTCGTCAAAGATCACAACGTCAAACGGCGGTTGATCGGCGGGCAAATACTGTGCGATCGACAGGGGTGACATCAACAAGCAAGGCGCCAGCGAAGCAAAATGCTCGGGCATCATCGCGACCAATTCGCGAATCGATTTGCTGGGTCGCTTTAGTCCGATTTGGTGTCGAAGCATTCCAAGTTCTGACTTGCGAGGCACTTCGTGTTGCGGCGGCAAACGATGCGCGACCGTCTTTCGTACTCGGTCCGATGCGGACGCTCTGGCAGCCACGTCTTGATCAACGAACTGCCTGACAATCGCCTCGTGTTTGAACCGCTGAAACTCTCGCAAGACATCATCGTGATCAATTGCTCTGGGCAGCCACCAACGCACGTAGGCCAGCCGAAATCGTTCCGCGATGGCGTCAACGGGAATTTCGCCCGATTCCACCGCGGCGACGATCGGTTCCAACCCGAGCATGCATCCATGCTGTCGAACGGATTGCCAAGCCGTCCATCGTTGCAAACATGTCCTGCCCGCCTGGATTCGACGAGCCATTTCCGACCCGTCCACCAGACTTTGTCGCGACGCCGGGTCGGCAACGCGCCCACCGGCCAGGTGTTCGAATCGACCGACCACCGTATCAAATGATTCGTAACTGTTTGCGAACTCTTTTGCCGTTTCGTAGACGGCATCGTTCGTCGAGCAACTGCACAGAAACGGCATGATCGTCTCGCGAAGTGAATCGAACTGCGAATGAGTCCGGCCCTGGGGTGTGCCAACCGATTTGATCAGATCCAACAGTGTCCGACACCGATCAAAGTACTTTCCCAGTTCCGCGGTCGCGCTATGTCGATGTTTCCAAAAATGCGATCGGCTTGCCAACGGGTTTGCATCAATTTTGCGCAGCTCCCTTTGCATGACTCGAATTGAATCGAAATCCGATTCGGGATTGACAACCCCAAACTTGGCACAGCTTTGCAGCGACTTAATGACCGCACGTTTCCGCAGCAACGAAATCGGCCAGTAAGACTCGCCCGCTTGTTTCCAATCGTGCTCGAGTTGATCAACCTGGATTTGTCGCAATTTGTCGTCGTCGAATGTTGCACCACATGCCGACGCGGCGGCATCAAACGTGACAATCGAGTCATCCAGCCGTTTCAGGTATTCTGGTAATTTATCAAGTTGATCGTCGAAAACCGTTCGATAGTCCTGGTCCGCAGTTTCCACCAACGTGACAGCGAGTTTTTGTAGTTGGCGAAAGTGGTCTATGGATCCATCTTCGCACTGAAGTCCGATCGTCTGGCAAAACAACTTCAGTGCAGGCCGAAATGCTTCGATCGCGCGTTCGAGCCGCCCGCTGTGATCGAGCAAATTCTGCTCCCACTCCATCGACCAATTTGTTTTGGTCACGGC
>JAGQPO010000487.1 GCA_020426665.1 Planctomycetales bacterium | reverse complement strand
GCCCCATGTCGGCTTGCCCGACATGAGCGAGTGTTTTGTAGTTAGAAAACGCCGGTCACGAATTTCAGCTCCCCGCGCCGGCTCGTCCGGCAGGAAGCGAAGTCATCTCGGCCGGTCGGTTGACAATGGAATCGCTTGCGGTCGTGTGTTGGATGATCGCGATGTTGGAGACGATCGAAATATCTTGGTTCAATGGAAAATGGAATTTACAGTCCAGCGAGTTGAACGGTGTGGCGACATCGTGCCCGAAGGTTTTTCGCATTCGGCAAACATCGAAGGGCAGAGAGGCGGCATCAGGCGACACCGCCACCCTTCGACGTTTGAATCGGCCACTGCTCCTGGAAGGCTTCTCCAATCTTCACAACAACTCTGCCGCGCACCACTCAACAAAACCAAAAATCCCGACCGTCTCAATTCGGCCAAAAATGCGACATCAAAAAGGCCGGTAAGAGGTAATAAACGAACCCAATTAGCTCAATGAGATACCAGAGCCAGTTCCAGGTTGATTGCCACGAGAGAATTTTGGGAGAGATCAGCGAAAGACTATAAATAAGTCCGACATGAATGCTTGCAATCTTCGATGGTGAAACTGTCGCCGAACACTCCGTGGTCGGTTCCTGAAGCGATTGCTTCAGAAGGTCCCTGACTGGCATCATGATTTCCGACCTCGGAGTGTTCGACGACATTCCCCGAGGATGCCGGTGATGTTGCCAGATTCATCTGGCAGCGGAATCGTGATGCAACCGCGCATGGTTTCGTGGCCACTCGGCTTGAACAGGCCGACCTGATGTAGCAACTCGCAGAAATTGCGTCCGGCTTCGCTGTTCGTCGAGGGCAGATTCTCGCCGAGGCGTCGATCGCTGAAGCCGATCTTGTGTTGTGATGCTTGGTGACAACGTCTGAATCGTCATTGCCACGTCCACTGGCTGTTCGTTGTTTGTCTATGGCCGTTGGCCAAATCAATTACACTGGGGCGTTTTCCTAGGGCGGCGCCGACTCGCAGGGCTCGTTCGGCTTGCCCTAGGCTTTGGTTGTTGGCGGCCGTTGGCCGAACGGCTGCTGCAATGGTTCTTGGCCAACGGCCATACACAATACGCCCGTCAACCGATGCTGATTGTCGATGCCCGTTGGCCATACGGTAGCCGCAGAACATTAGGTGATGCCAGCCTCGCTTCCCCCGTCGTTTGGACTGAATTGTCATCGTAACCGCCGACGGTTCTAAATCCTTTCATTTGGTACAGCTTAGCTGTTCCTGCAGCCGGCAACCCGATTTTCAAAGAGAATCAACAATCACCGCCCCATGTCGGCTCGCCCGATATGGGGCGGCGTTCGGTTTATTCTCTTTGTTATTCTCCATAAAAAGCAGTGTGCGAGATGCAGGCTGCGGTGGCGGGTTAAACTTTACCAAATGAAAGGCGTAAGAAATGTCGGCCCTACGATGATGGTTTTCATAAAAAATGGCGGGACGTCGACCGAAACCATACTGGTAAGTCCTGTCCACTTTCTGTCGTCATGCCCCAAGCTTTCGATTTGTTGATTGGAAGATTACAAGTGGAGTTTGAATATGCGTTCCAGTGATTTGCTTTTCTTGTTTTGCACCGTGTCGATCTCCTTAGGCACTGCTGCAATGGCTCAAGAGAAACCAGAATCGCCGCGTATCGACAGCCTGGTGGTCGATGTCACTCAGCCCAACAAACACGACCCGGCGGTCATTTGGTTTGACGACTTTGATGACGTCGTCAACTGGAATCGTTACCCTGAAAAAAGTGGCAACGTCGTTGAACATGAGCACTTTGGGGATGCCGGTCGGTCGCTGCAAATGGATTATCCCAAGGGCAGTCGCGGCATCGGTGGGTGCAAAATTTTTTTCGGTGACTCCCCGGCGCATCGGGCGAGTGTTGTACGACCGAAAGAGTCATTCACGGACGTGTACTGGCGGATCTATGTAAAGCACCCACACGACTGGACGGGAGGTGGTCCGGCAAAGTTATCGCGTGCCACCAGCTTAGTTCCTCCCGGATGGCGTCAAGCAATGATCGCGCACGTCTGGAGCAGTGGCCAAGCTCTGACACTTGACCCCGCATCCGGAGTTCGCGATGGACAGGTGGTCACGACCAGGTACAACGACTTCGAAAAACTGCGTTGGCTCGGCAACAAACCGGCGTCCCGATTCCAACTGCACGGCGCCGACGGCGCGGGGTGGTGGGTTTGTGTCGAAGCTCGCGCCAAATTGAATACACCTGGTCGGCGCGATGGGCTGAACCAATTATGGATCGACGGCCGACTGGAAACAGAACGCAAAGATTTAGATTGGCGCGGGACGTATGACTCCCACGGCATCAACGCCGTCTTTTTAGAAGCCTATTGGAACCAGGGTTCACCTGTCGACCAGTCCCGCTGGATCGACAACTTCGTCATCTCGACCGAACCGATTGGTCCAGTGGTTTGCACAGTGAATCCCGTTCTGATCAAGACTTCGTATCGGGGACCCGGCAACCAGCAAGCTTGGCAAGCCGAGTTGGCGGCCGATCGATCCGGAGATCAGATCGTTTGGCAATCGGGATTAAATAAGCATCGGGATCACTTGAGAATTGATGCCGAGTCCGGGCAATTTGTCGGTCTGCTGGAAGGCGAGATTCATCTTGCCCCGTCAAGCTCGTATGTCTGTCGTGTACGCCAACAAAGCGACTCCGGTCAATGGTCGCAGTGGAGCCCCTGGCATCAATCATTTGTGACTGCCCAAGGCGAGGACAGGTCACTCGCCCGGTAGGCGCTCCATGGTTCACTCGCAGTGTTCTGTCCGATCCAATACCGGCTTGCTTCAATCGTACTGACCAATTCGTCAGCCGACGTAGTATCCTGCCGATCCGCCCACGACAGCAACTTAAACTGTTCCCCTTCTGCACAATCTGCACCCAGAGGCGCGCCGACGCATCTCAAACCCATTGGTTTTGCAGACGAAATCGCAGTGGCACGCCGATTGCGGTTGTCTTGTCAAACTCTGCAAATCCAAATCCTTTGGGAGGAACGACCATGCCTGGACCATGCGACCCTAGCAATTATGAATCCTCATACACCCAGGTCGGTAGTGATCGTGTGGACTTGCGGATTCACCCAGATTTCCCACCAACCCCGGCACAACTGGAAGCGGTTCGCGCTGCACTTCGACTGATACCACAAGCCCACCTGCGAGACTTCGACCAACAGGGTGGATACGTTCAGTTCTCGCGACCAGGGTGTACACCGACACATGGAGGCGGCCACAACCCCGGACCCGATCCGTGGATTCGGCTGAGCCATGATTGCTT
>JAGQPO010000486.1 GCA_020426665.1 Planctomycetales bacterium | reverse complement strand
ATGGGCGATGTTCGCGTCGTGCTTGTTCGACAAATACGCTTGTGCCGCTTGGTCCGACCCCGGCATTGTGTTCGACGAATCTCGACCCAGCGTCAACTATTGGGAACCGTGGTATTTGGGTTATCACGCCAAACCCTGGCGTCAGCGCGGCGTGATTTCGGATGACAACCCGGCACGTGGGCTGTATCCCCGCTTGGTCCGCGAGGGCCACGATCTGCACGAGCTACATGCGTTGATGGCCCCCAGGCCGTTCTTGGTCTCGGGCGGATCGGAAGATCCGATTCTTCGCTGGCAATCGCTAAATCATTCCGTCGCGGTCAATCGCGTGCTCGGATACGACGACCGAGTGATGATGACGAATCGACCAGACCATTCGCCCAATGGAGACTCAAACACAATGATCTACAGCTTCTTTGAGCACTGGTTGAAGTAGCACTGGCTGAAGTAGCACTGCATGAAGCTTTTTGACAGCAGTTCGCAAAGAAAGCAGAGAGAAGACGACCGCTGCTCTCTGCGATTGGTCCTGCGAAACCAACTCCATTTGGTTTTCAACGACGTCGAAAACGATTGGCGTTAAATTCAACATCACTCGTCGACATTCCACTGACCTGGACCGATTCGGCAGTGACGCCCGTGAACAGACAGCCGGAAATCTGACCAAATTTCACTTCGTCGACCAGGATGCCGGCTTGATCGATGCTGGAAAACGTGCACCCGCTGACGTTCACGCCGTCACATCGCCGCAGTTGCAACACGGCCGGATGTTCAATGACGTTGCCGCCAAAGTGTTCGCCGGTAATCGTGACGTCCGAGCAATCTTCGATGGTTACACCAAGCTTTGCCATTGCCCCGTCGCCGTAGTGATAGCGAGGACTGCGGTCATAAAGGTTGCCCGTCATGACCAGGTGCGTACAGTTTTTCGCAACAACGTTGTTGGCATAACCTTTCCACATCGTGTTTCCTGTGATCGTGATCCCGCGCACGCCCTGCAGGTCCAAGTTGGTTTGGACGTCCGAAAGGACATTGTCGGCGATGGTGATGTTGCCGGTGCGACGTTCGTCGGTGAACGGGCGTTCGTCCGACCATCCGTTAATGCGAATGTTTGCCGATCCGGGAGCGTCATGCGTGTGTTGGATCGTACAGCCGACAATGGCGACCTCGCCGACCGACGTGCCGGTGGAATCCAGCAAGACGTTGGCTGTCGGATCGGAATTTGCATCACCCATGTTTCCTTCGATGTCACAGGTACCGATCTGCAAATTACGAATCTCGCTGGCGATCGCAACGACGCCGCCACCGGCGTTATAACTGATGTGACAGTTCGCAATATTGATTTGGTGCAAATTCAGTTGATCCAGAAACACGCCGACCCCCGAGTTTTCATACAAGTGACACTCCGACAGCGTGACATTGCGGTTACGACCTGTCAGGCGAATCGCATGCTTTGCTTTTCGAACGACGACGCGAGTCAAAGTCAATTGCATCGTTCCATCCGCTTCGATACCACATGCTTCCGGGTGGGCGCCCAAGATTTCGATCCCGTCCACCATCGGCGTTCGCTGTCGGTCCCAAACGTTCGCTTTGACAGTCGCCGGGCTCGCGGTCCCAGCGTGGGTCCCGACAAAACGAAACGCCGGTCCCTGGCCTTCCATTCGAAATTGTGCGACGCCTTCGCCAGACAGACTGACCCATCCGACGTTGTCTAAATCGATCGTCACGGTCTTGGTCAAACGATAGACGCCGGGCGGAAATGTAATTGCACCGGTTTTTCGGTCGATCAATGATTGGATCGCTGCGGTATCGTCAGCCGTTGCGTCACCAACCAAGTCCGCGGCGGTTGTGAACCTCGCGGCGAACGGTAGGGATGCAAACAACAGGGCAATGAACACGAGAGTTGAAGCAGGTTGACGCATTGGGTGTTTCCGCTGACGTTTGGGGCGGTTATGTAGGTTGGACGGACAAGTATCGAGTGTCACCGTGGTGTCGCGCCGGCGGCGTTAGGGCGCGTGGGTAACATCAGCCTATCTTTTTTAAAGCCCGCCGGGCCGACCGAGATCGGTCGCAACACCTGAAGGACGACCCAATAGTGTAAATCCCCCTAGACCTCTCGTGGTCTGCCGTCGAGTCGGAGTTTTATCAGATGGAAATGCAGTTTCTTGCGGCAATCCAAATCGCAACGGCGGGCTGGGTTCTTATCGCCGTTGCCCTTTCATTCGCGCTGACGGTGTTTGCATGTTCGGTCTTTTCGCTTCAAATGTGCATGGCCTATTTCGGCGAAGAAATACCGAGCTACCTGGGGTGCGCCGGGCTGAAATTGAAACTGGTTGTTGCGGTGTCAGCGACGATGACTGTTGCTTACGCGTTTCTGGGACCCTTCGCTATTCTGGGCATCCCGGTGGCGTTTGTTGTTGCCCTGTCGATGATCGGAAAATCAGCAAACTGCGACCGATTTCATGCTTCGATCATCGTGCTGTCGCATGGGGCCATCTCGGGGATCTCCGGAGGGTTGTGCGCCTTTGTTTGCTGGATCGGCCTTTCCGCAATGGGCTTCGACGCAACAAACATTCAAACGGAGTTGGCCGCGATCTCCAGTATCAGTGACGATTACGGTGCATTCGACGATGACGCATCGGGACAGACACGTTCGGTGTCGCGAAACGTTTCGCATTCCAATCCGTTCGTTGAACCACAGCAGGTTGCGACCGAAAACTAATGTCCCGTCGCTGCGCACTCTCCAACAACTGGATTCGAAGTTTAGCCGCGACTAGGGTGACGTGTCCGTCGGGTCAAGAACAGACAGAGCACGAGGCACGAGGTAATTGCCGTTGAGGGTTCGGGTATTGCAACGGCGCTTCCATTGAGGACGCGAAAATTGCTGAACACCGCATCCGCGTTGCCGCCACTCCAAGTGGTTCCAGGAGTTGATTCGTCGCTGCGGATGAAGAAGCTGGTCATCAATTTATCGCCGGACCACTGATTTCCAATTCCAACAAACTTATCCATCACCGTCGGGGCGCCGGCACCCTGACTCGTTGCAGCACCGATGGTGACGTCGCCACTGGCGGCTTGATACTGGACAAATAACGTTCCCGACAATGTAGACGGGTTGAAGATTGGGTTCCCAAGTGGCAGCGGCGATTGGTTTACATCGTTGATCCGAGCCGCCCCTGCAAACGTCAGAAACGGCGAACCATCAGACGTCACCATCGCCACGCCCGCCGAGTTCATTCCGTCGGCGTCTTCACCTATCCCAAACCCCAGACCTAGGAACCCCGTGGGACCAGCGGAAAACGACCACGCGTAATCAATCGCTAAACTGAAATCGCTGAGGGGACTGAAATAGAATCCGTTTGACGATGAACCGGGCGTTGAACCATTGACACTTTGGTATCCAATGTCTGTTCCCGCGGGGATCGCCAGATTACCTGCCGATAATGTAGCGGTCGTGGATGTTGCCGACGCTGTAAAACCCGGATGCGCGGGGTCTTGAACCAGTGTCCAAGTTCCAAAGTCAGTAATCGCGGCACTTGCAACCACCGCCCAAGCGAATAGAAGCGTGACAGCGATACAAAATCGAAACGGGTGCATGGGAACCGGTGGTTGGTGGGTGAGTCGCGGGATCGTACGCGTACGTTAGCTGGGGAAATGCCAATAATCGAGAATAATTTCTTCGGGCCAAATCTTAAATCCGGTGCTTTTGGATTTCAAATCCTGGACACGATACGGTTAAATAGCCTCTCGGGCGTGGCAATCGAAGGGTCTTAGGACAGTAAATAGGATGACAATTTAATGCGTAATCTCATTCCGGCGGTCGTATTGGCGTGCCTCGTCGCGCCAGGTGGTTGTCGAAAGCAGACGCCTGTTGACGAAGTTTCGCTGGGCCAAAGTGGCGTCGTAATCACCCCGCGTGACCTTTCCGCACTCGCGGGCGATTGGCCACAGTGGCGTGGCCCGGCCGGCAACGGCGTCGCACCGGATCAGACGATTCCGACGACCTGGGACCAAACCAACAACGTGAAATGGACCAATGACGTTCCGGGGCGTGGGCACAGCAGCCCGATCGTCGTCGCAGACTTGGTGGTGCTGGGTTCGGCCATCGATTCGCAGCAACAACAAATCGTCATTGCGTATGATCGGTCAACGGGTGATGAACTTTGGAGAACGACGATTCATCAAGGTGGATTCCCAAAACCCGGAGAAGTGCATCAAAAAGCCACCAATGCGAACAGCACCCTCGCGTCGGATGGCAAGTTTTTTATCACAACCCACCTGAACAGCGATCACGTCTTCGTGACCGCACTGGACGCCGATGGAAATCAAGTTTGGCAACGTGATGTCGGAGCATTCGGATCCAAATTCGGTTACGCGCCGTCGCCGATCCTGTATCAATCTTTGGTGATCATCGCCGCCGACAACTTCGGCGGCGGATATTTGGTCGGCCTGGACATCGACACCGGTGAAATTGCATGGCGGAGAGCGCGCGGCAACGCAAGCAGTTACTCCAGTCCCCACGTCGCGACGGTGGGTGGCGTGGATCAACTACTGATTTCCGGTGGCGACCGACTGGCCAGCTATGACCCCGCGACGGGAGAGCCGATCTGGGAAACGCCATGCATTGCCGAATCGACTTGTGGAACCGTTGTTACGACGGGCGACCGTATCCTCGCGTCCGGCGGATATCCCGACAAAGAGACAGTGTGTCTGTCCAGCAATGGCGAACGGATATGGTCGGATCGCACGGAGGTGTACGAGCCATCGTTAGTCACCGACGGCGATCACGTGTTCGCTGTCACCGACAAGGGCATCGCGATGTGTTGGGCCGTCAGCGACGGTAGCGTCCGCTGGAAACAACGACTCGGTGGCAATTTCAGTAGTTCGCCCGTCATCTGCAACGGTCTGGTCTATGTCTGCGATCTGTCAGGAAACTGCTACGTCTTTGAAGCAAGTGGCGACTCGTATCGGCAAATCTCGAAGAACCGGATCGGTGACGATTGTTATGCGAGTCCGGCCATCACCGGCCAGGCCATCTATTTCCGGATCGGTTTCGGGGACGGACAGAATCGCAAAGAGAAACTCGTTTGTGTGTCCAACGCGGACTGAAACGAGAGCCTCGTCAATTTTGGATTTTAGGGTTGGGTCCGCTTTGTACGACGGACTTCCCGTCCGTCGATCCCGACGTTTATCGACAGACTGGAAGTCCGTCGTACCCCAAACTCAAATCTGGACGACGCACAACACATGCTGACCGGCGTCTGGCGCCAGATCAGTCGGCCAATTCGTGGATGGTGCCTTGGATGACTCGGCCGAACGACTTACCCGACGTGTCGCGCAACTTGTATGCGATCTGGACGGTCCATGTCGGTGCCAGATCTGGGATTTGCAAATGAACCGTCCTTCCATCGGCGTCTACGGTAACCGAACTGATCTCAAGCGTCTTTTCGTGATAGAGATCTGATCCATAGTTAGCGGTTCGACTCAGGTCCCAGGTTTCGATCATATAGTTTTCGGGGTCAGAGGCCGCATTAGTGTCGACTGGATCGGAAAACCGCAACGTGATCCCGTCTTTCCGGGCGTGCATTTCGGCCGGAAGGTGCATCGGCTTTCCGGTCACACGAATCCGATACAGACCACCGGGACTGGTCGTTTGGTTACTCCCCCAAGCGCTCATCCCACAGACGTACAAATGCCCATCGCTGTGAAAACGCCCACGCATGATACCGGTCTCGAATTCAGGCAACGGCAATCGGCACATTCCCCCTTGCCAATTCCCTCCGACTCGCTCGTGCGGAACGACGAAAACTTTTCCATAACCATAAGACAAACTAAGCAACCCGCCGTTGAGCGCGCCCCATTTGTCACTATCGATCCAAAGCAGTTCTGAAGGTGAACGATCGAACGGCTTGTTCGGCCAACACAGCGGCTGTTGCATCGCCGAGTCACTCGAATCATCGGGCGCACCAAAGCTGTACATGTTGCCGTAGAAACCGCCTTCGACCACACGATTGATCCGGTTCATCGGTGTCCAGTGCCCTTCCTGGTCGGTCACAAAATAGGTGCCGTCTGGATTCAGACAAACGCCGTTGGCCGCTCGAAAACCGTTTGCAAGAATCGTTGTTTGGCTTCCGTCGGCACTGACCTTCAACAAAGTGCCGTGTTGGGGGACAAGTGAATCCTGGGCGTGGCGTGCGCTCTTGGCGTAGTACAAGTTCCCGTCGGCGTCCGACTGTAAGCCCATCGCAAATTCATGAAAGTGTTCGGTGACTTGATGGTCATGATTGAAACACTGATAAAAGTCCGTTTCGCCATCATCGTTGACGTCATTTAAGACTACGATCTGATCGCGACAGCCGACGAAAATCCTTCCATCGATGATCTTGAGACCCAGCGGATGAAACAGCCCCGAAGCGATCCGCCGCCAACGGAGTGACCCGCCAATTTGATCAAAACCACTGATCCGCCAGACGTCTCCGTCACAACAACAGGCCAGCATGGTACCGTCGGGATGGAAGTCCAAACCGGACATGCGAAGCCGGCTGTTCCAGGGATTCTTGACGGGGCGATCCAGTTCATCAACAGCCAGCGGCCCGGAATCATCTCCCCTGGCCGGTTCGGTGACCAAGTCCGTCGCCCACTGCGCCGGACCGCCGACGGTCATGCGGCGCAGATCTTCTGGAGTGGTCGAAAACGAGAACGATGGATTGATCGTTGACGACGAAACATGGATCTCCAAATTGACCGGCGTCATCGATGCTGGGATCTTGATGATGATGTTGCCATCTTTCACGGCGGTGTTCAAACCACTGGGTCCGTTGACTGCAACATTGACCATCGCATCCGGTGCAACACTGACCGCCAGGTCGCGCGAAGATCGACCGACGTTTAAGGTTCGTACCCAATCCAAATCATCGGCAAACGGTCCTTCGCCACCGGCCTCCTGAACGCGGTGAGATTCCAGGATGTCTGCATCGCCGACCGAGTAGGAAAGGACAACGCGATCGCCGTGTTTGTACAGTCCCTTGTAACTCATCCACTCCCTCGGAAACGGGCCATAGGCTTGGCCGTCACGGGCGCGTTGACGTGTGTCATGAAACGATCCGTTGACTGGGTTTGCCCAGCCGGGACCGGGAAGGTTCTCGAAATGAAGGTCGCCAACCGTACGTGGCGACCGCCAGTGTTTTCCGTCCAACAAGACGCCTTCCCAATCAATAAAACCTTTGCCCGACCAAGCTCCCGCGATCCGTAGCGTGTCATGCTCAAACGCAACGAAACGAGAGCCGGCGGCGACACCGCCTGGGTCAGAGTCCAATTTGATGGCGATGCCCTTGTAGGCAAAATTTGTCTCCGCCGGCCAAGTGCGTTCGGCCGGCCGGTTTTCCCGCTGTCCACGTTGGCGGTCTTCCGAAGTGACTTCGGGGCGCGGTGCGGCATCCTTGTCGACGATTTCATAGGTGTGGGTCAGGAATGGACCGTAGTCCATCTCACTCCACGGCCGACTTCGGTTCGGCGCCGGCCCACGCAATCGGCCTTGGGGCAGCGAAGCAAGATACGTTTTGTCGACGGGCGTGTATTGCGAATCGTTAAATGGTTTTAAATACGCCTCGCGGATGTAATGAATCACATCATACTTTTCACTTGGCACGAGTTGACGTTGGGGTAACATCATCTTGTACCCGTGTGTTAGCGTCTTATACATCGTCAAGGGATCCGATCCCTGTTTGAATTTTTCCCTGGCGAACCGCAAGGCATTGGGTAACGATCCGGCTTCCTCACGTGTTCCGTGACAATTGATGCAAAGCCCCTCGTAAATCTTCTTTCCCTTTTTGAACGAGTTGTCGTTCCAACCGGCGATCAACCCACGATGATCCAAGTCGTTCTCGTACTCCGGCAACGGCTCGGTTCGGATCAGCGATGGATCGGGCCGCAAACTCGATGCGTTTTCAGGACCGGCTTTGCCAAGTTCGACAATGAAACACACCAGATCGTAGAAATCGGTTTCATCAGACAATTGATTGATCAGACCGCCGGGCATGATCGATCCGGTCGGCGAACGCGCCTCGATGGTATCCAGTTTGATTGATCTCGCGTCGTCTTCTCCGGGAATGACTAAAGTCAAATCATCGTCGGATTCTGCCGACACGATACCGACCAGAATCCTGCCGTCGTCAATCAACAGACGTTCTGCTCGATAGCCCGGCTGGATTTCCTTGGACGGTTCCAATATGGATTCAATCACATGCGCATAGGTCGCACGTTCTTTCAGTTGGGACAAATCCGGCCCCAGTTGCTTCTTGCCTTCGCCGGCCGTGTGACATTGGACACAACTCAAACCGACCTGATAAAAACGGATCGCGCCGCGCTGGGCGTCGCCAAACAAATGTGCCCTCTTGGCCAAGTCGCGCCGGTCACGGTTCTTCAGATCTGTTTCAAGCGTGGTTTGGGCGGACGCCGATCCGGCCGAAGCGATAACAAGGATCGCCAAGAACAGCGTGCTGACGTAGTTGCCGCAACGGCGCATGTGTGAGTGTGAGTGTTTGACCAATGTTTTACACAAAAGTCTGGTCCGGAAAGGTAACACGTCATGCACAGCATGACCTACGGTATTTGTGATTCCGTACTCAACATACCGACAACCGCCCATGCGGTTCCCCAGTAGTTGGCCGTCGCAGTTGGTTTGTCCTTGGCGGACGTCTTGGTCCCTGGAACCTTCCAGGAACCGGAATCTGTTTGCGTGCTTTGAAGAAACTGACGTGCTTTGGCGATCTCCGCCGATGCCGCGACGCCCGTTTCACCGAGCGCATAAAGCGCGATTCCGGTTGCCAACGCATCGCTTTTGGCACCCGTGATCCACCCCCATCCGCCGTCGGTGTTTTGGTGACGGAGCAGGTTTTGAAGGTGCGCGTCCAATTGATCGGAACCCTGCTCGGCAGCGACAAGCAAACGAACGGCATACCACTCGGTTGACTTTGCCTCCGGGCCTTCATCGGCAAAACGGATTGCGGCGTCGGCGTCAAACGCATTCGTACCATTTCGCATCAATGCCAGCGTGACCCAAAGGGTCGTCGCCTGTGTGGTTTCCAGCTTGGGACGCTTTTGAGCCGGCAATTGTCCACACGCTTTCCATGACCCGTCTTCGGCTTGCTCGCTGCAAAGTTTTTCCGCAAACTGCTTTCGCCACGGGGCATCGCTTTGTCCGGGAACGGCCAACATCAACGCCGACATTGTGTCGATGTTCCCAGCGAGAGTCTTGTCGATGTCGACGCCCTCTCTCTGAGTCGGCCTGACGAAGTTGACAGCGTCCGTCGACCAACCGATCCACTGGGACAGCTCCTCGTCAGACACATCCAAACCATGCCCGGCCGCTGAGCCGAGGCTCCAAACCATTGCTGGGATCTGGTGGCACGAGACGCAACCTTGATCCGCCATCCAGCTTTGGCCTTCGGTTTTTAAATACTCGATCGCTTTTGCGGCTGCCGTCGGTTCAGCCGAAGGCTCCGCCAGCGTGAACGACGGCATCGCAATGATCCACAAACAGGCTACAAAACATTTCGATAGATGATTCATATCACTTCACAACCCGAATGCGTCAGCGAGGGACCAATCGAAAAATCCTAGTGCTTCGTCAACGTTAGATTTTGGGGAACGACGGACTTCCAGTCCGTCGACAGGTGTCGATTTCGACGGACTGGAAGTCCGTCGTACATGCCGCGGTTAACCCTAAAATTTAATCTGGACGAAGCGGTAGACACATCATTCACACTTTGAGCCGAGTACTTCGACGGTACTTAATTTGTAGCTAAAGTGTCTGCATCGTCGTTGATCGCCCCGCGATCCGGCGTTTTGATCGCGGAGAAACTATGA
>JAGQPO010000485.1 GCA_020426665.1 Planctomycetales bacterium | reverse complement strand
AGTCCCTTGTTAGCAGTAAGGCTTTCGTAACCAAATGAATATTCAATCACTGCGACCTATATCTCGCCGGGCAGTCTTGCGAGGTGCAGGAGCCTGTTTGGCGCTGCCCTGGTTGGAAGCGATGCTACCCTGCCGAGCAGCCGTGGCTGCCGCACCGCAGGTCGTCCCACGGATGGGGATGTTTTACTTTGGGACAGGCATGAACATGCGGCAGTTCTATCCCGAGGGGCTGGGGCCGGATGCTGCATTGTCGCGGATCTTAAAGCCTTTGGAAGCTCACCGGGGTAAGTTCACAGTGCTGTCGGGTACGCAATTGGAACATGGTGGCGGACATGATGGAGCGTATCCATTTTCCACCTCGATTGCGGCTGGCGAGAAACAATCAGTTTCACCCGATCAACTGGTCGCGGAGTGGCATGGCAAGCAGACTCGCTTCCCATCATTGCAGTTTTCGGTGAAGCGCGGCACAGGCTTTGGCAGTCAGGCCCTGGCAACGATCTCATGGAATCGGCAAGGTGTCCCGCTGGCTGCCGAAAATGATCCCAAGCAAATTTTTGATCAGTTGTTCCGTCCGAACGACGCAGCCCAACAGGCTGGACAGAGCGTTGAGTTTCGTCAGCGTCAAAGCGTGTTGGATGCGGTCTTGAGTGACGCCAAACAGCTCGGTCGCCAAGTCAGCCAGGCCGATCGTCGACAGCTCGATCAGTACTTCAATTCGATTCGCGAAGTGGAGCAATCGTTGCGCCGCGAGATCGATTGGGCTGACCGCCCCAAACCAGAGCCCAGCCGCACGGGAATGGGTGAGTTTGAAAAGGCGGTCTCACCGGAAGGGAATGGGGATTTCTTGTATGACAACTACGCCAAACTGATGTATGACTTGATTGCCTTAGCCTTTCAAACCGATTCGACGCGCGTGATCACCTACGTCGTGCGCACGGAACTTGCCGGCGGCGTCTATCCTGAATTCGGCGTCTCGAAGGGATACCACGAACTGACGCACCACGGTAACGATCCGAAAAATCTGGAGGAACTGGCAAAGGTCGACACGATCTACATGGGGCATTGGAAGTATTTTCTGGATCGGCTTTCGTCCATCAATGACGGCGACGGCACGCTGCTCGATCACACGATGCTGGGTTTTTCCAGCGGTATGGGCATCGGCCACAGCAAAGACACGCTGCCGACGGTCCTTTCCGGTGGCGGCGGGTTGGGGATTCGACACCAGACGCATCTGCGGTTGAAAGATGACACGCCACTTGCATCACTGTGGCAAACGATGATCGAAAAGATGGGCGTGGAAGTCGACCAGCCATTCCAGGACAGCACGGGTTCGATCGGAGAGATCGTCGGATGAATCGAATGATCACACGCTTGGTTGTGCTGCTGACATTAATGTTGGTTCCCCTGGACGTTCCGGCGAACGATGCCGAACCGGTTGCCAGCGGCGCGGCGGGCATCAAATTCGTAAGAGTCCCCGCCGGCGAATTCGTTCGCGGCTTTGATACGTCCAACCGCCGCGATCATGACTTTTTTATCATCCACCAGTACAGCAACCGACAAGATTTCAAAAACGAAACCCCTTCGCACCGCGTTGCGATCTCCAAACCATTCGACATCGCCGTGACGGAAGTAACGGTCGGCCAGTTCCGCGCCTTCGTGGACGCGACAAACTACGTCACCGAAGCCGAATCCGATGGAGGTGCCTTCGGTTTCTTCGCCGACCAGAAAGATTATGTGGACCGTTTTCGCAAGTCTGTCGACATCACGTGGAAGTCGCCGGGATTCCAACAAACCGATGAGCATCCCGTTGTCGCCGTCACATGGAATGATGCCCAGGAATTCTGTCGTTGGCTTTCCAAACAAGATCACGAGCAATACCGTCTGCCCAGCGAAGCGGAATGGGAATATGCATGTCGGGCAAATCAATCAACATGGTATTCGTGGGGCGAAGATCCCGACGAAGCCTACTCGCACGCAAACGTCGCAGACGGCGCGTTGGAAGCAGCCCATCCGAACACGACTCGATTCCAGCGGGCGGTAAAATTGACGGCGGACGAAGGCGACGGCGTTGTCTATACGTCAAAGACGGCCAAGTACCATCCAAACCCTTGGGGCTTGTACGACATGCACGGCAACGTTTGGGAATGGTGCCAAGACCGCTGGTCGGCGGATCTGTATGAACGTTACTTTGACGATGTTCCGCGGCAGAAGCGTTCCGAAGTTGTTATTCGTGACCCTTTGTTCATCGACGAAACCGAGCAACACGCCTACGGAGATTGGCGATGCATTCGTGGTGGCGGTTGGACCTGTGCCCCGGCCGCGGTGCGGAGTTCGATCCGTACGTATTCCGAAGCATCCGATGCAACCGTTTACACCGGATTTCGCGTTGTACGGGAAGTCCGCTGAACCATCTTCCAATTCACGACCAATCGTCACGGGAACGGACACATGATGGTTTGTTGCACGGCTAACGCATTTTTGAAGGTGCGTGTTTGCATCGCGCATCACCTGTGACGCCAGCGTTATCGGCGACGATTACTGCGGAGCATTTTCATCAGTGGTAAAGCAGTCGAGTACGAATGCCAGCACTTGAAGGTCGGTGAATTTTTCTTCCGGCATTCCCGGCTGATAGTCGTGGGAGCGCAAGATGGCCGGGGCGATGGACGTCCCATCTTTTAATGCCATCCATTCAGAGGGGAATGCAAGTTCGGATGTCGCGATATCACGTCGCAGCATTAAATCGTGATGTCGGGCGTCCGCAGAAATTGCCTTGTACCGCTCATGCACGGCGTAGGAAGAACCTTCCAAGACCTGGTAGAAGTGGCCATCAAGAAACAACAGTCCTCCAGTCAGGCCGGACCGGCTGTTTCGATTGTGGGCCGTTCGAATGATGTCGTACACATCACTGAAAGTCAGCCCATCAACCGCGCGACTGGTGTAAAGGATCTGCTGATACATTGCTGCTGTGCCGAAGATGTTAGTTTCGGACGTTTAGAACCTGCGTTTGATTGTTTGTAAGCCAGTCAGCGATTTCCGATGCAGGCATGGGTTTACTCAGCAAAAAGCCCTGAACCTCGGTGACGCCGGCATTCCGAACCGATTCCATCTCATTGACTGTTTCAACCCCTTCGGCAGTGGTCCGCACTCCAAGTGTTTTCCCCAGTGCCGCGATCATCCTGACCAGCGCTTCGGAACTCGCATCAACGTCTTTGCCGGAGACGAAGGAGCGGTCGATCTTGAGCCAGGNNGGTCGATCTTGATCTTGTCGAATGGGAATCGGCGCAAATAATTGATCGACGAATAGCCTGTGCCGAAGTCATCTAAGGCGATTCGCACACCGTGCCTTCGGAGTTGATGCAGAAGCCCGACGGCCAGATCCGATTCATCGACAAGTGCGGTTTCCGTTATCTCCAATTCCAAACGCTGCGGTGACAGATTGGCATCGCTGAGTGCCGATAAAACGATCTGGACCAAATTGCGGTCTCGCAACTGAACAGGACTAAGGTTGACAGCGACGCCCAAACTCTTGTCCCAGTTGGCGGCGTCTCGACAGGCACGACGCAGCACCCATTCT
>JAGQPO010000484.1 GCA_020426665.1 Planctomycetales bacterium | reverse complement strand
CATGATCGCCATGCCGTGGTCGCCGATTGTGCCGCTGATGATCACTGCGTCACCCGGCCGAGCATTTGCCGACGCGATGTCAACTTCGACAGGTACAACACCGACACCGGATGTATTGATGTAACAACCGCCACCCTGTCCTTTTTCGACGACCTTGGTGTCGCCTGCAATGATCGCGACGCCGGCTTGTCGTGCCGCAGTTCCCATGCGTTTGGCGATGCGATCAAGCATCGCGATCGGAAACCCTTCTTCGATGATGAACGCGGCGGTCAAGTAAAGTGGACTTGCGCCGACCATCGCCAGATCGTTGACGGTTCCGTTGACCGCCAGTTCGCCAATCGATCCACCTGGAAAAAACAGAGGGCGGACGACATACGAATCCGTGGTCATTGCCAGACGTTCTTTGGGAGTCTGGAAAACCGCGGCGTCGCCGAGGCAGCGCAGCGTGTCGTTGCCCAGCGCCGGCAGGAACAGGTGCTCGATCAGTTCGGCCGACAGTTTTCCTCCACCGCCGTGCCCCATGATCACGTTCGGATAATCGGTCAACGGAACCGGGCATGTCATGTCGGCCATGCTCATCTGGCTGCGAACGTTTGGATTATCTGTTCCGGGTTCTTGATCGCTGGACATCAATGTTTCTCGGTCTTCGGTGTCGCCCCGCCCTCCGGCACAACCAAACGCCCATAGTTGTAATAGGCGGCGCAGGCGCCTTCACCGGAAACCATCGTCGCACCCAGCGGATGTCGGGGGGTGCATGTTGTTCCGAATGCGGCACACTGGTTCGGTTTAATCGCCCCTTTCAAAACGTCGCCGGCGCGGCACAGTGGCGATTCCACCGCAGTGATCGCTGCGACGGAAAACTTCAGTTCGGCATCGAAGTCGCGGTAAGCATCGCTTAGTTTCCAACCGCTATTTGGAATCGTCCCGATGCCCCGCCAGTTGCGGTCGGTGGTCGTGAATACTTCTGCGATCACCGCTTGCGCGGCAACGTTACCTTCGTCCGTGACGACACGGGAGTAAGCGTTTTCGACAAGTGCGGTACCGGATTCGAGTTGCAGGATCGTGCGGCGAATGCCGTCCAGCAAGTCCAGGGGTTCGAACCCGGTCACCACAATCGGAACGTTGTACGTTTCGCACAGTCGTGGATACTGCGCAAGGCCTGTCACACAACAGACATGTCCGGCGGCCAGGAACCCGTCGACTCGGTTGCCCGGTGATCGCATGATCGCTTCGATCGCGGGCGGCACCAAGACGTGCGAAACCAGTGCAGAGAAATTTCCGATCCCCTGGTCCTTGGCAACCTTGACCGCCATCGCGTTGGCCGGCGCGGTTGTTTCGAATCCGATCGCAAAGAACACGACTTCGCGCCGGGGATTGGATCGGGCAATCTGAATTGCGTCCAGCGGAGAGTAGACGACGCGAATGTCCGCACCGGATCCTTTGGTCTGCATCAGGTCGGATTCTGAACCGGGGACGCGCAGCATGTCACCGAATGAACACAGAATCACCTCGGGGTGGCGTGCAATCGCAATCGCCTTGTCAATCATCTCAAGCGGCGTGACACAGACGGGGCATCCAGGGCCATGGATCATTTCCACATGGTCGGGCAGGACTTGATCGATCCCGTTGCGAATCAACGAATGGGTTTGACCGCCGCAAACTTCCATGATCGACCACGGCCGCGTTACCGACCGGGCGATCTGTTGCACCAGTCGTTTGGCTTTGTCGCCGTCACGGTATTCGGTCAGGTGTTTCATCGTGATGTCGGAGGGTTACGCGCCTTCGTCCGACGTCGGGGCTTGCAGTTCGTCCAACTGTTCATCCAGCATTCCCAGGTCCGCAAAAGTCTGCAGCGTTTCCTGGGCCGACTGTTCGTCGATTCGACTGATCGCAAATCCGACGTGCACGATCGCGTATTGGCCGACTTCGATCTCCGGCAGGTATGCCAGGCACACTTCTTTGACGACTCCGCCAAAATTAAGTTTTCCCATCGGGATCCCGTGGTCGTCAAATCGCTGTTCCACTCTGCCGGGGACCGCTAGACACATGTTTCAGGGCTGTTGGGGGATGAATCGATGGTATGATGAAGGCTCCGTCCAGCATAACAAAAAGACGTCAAACGGTCGATTTAGAGTGTTTGTTTAGGATGCATGAATTGTCGATCGCGAACCATTTGGTCTCCCTTGCATGCCAAAGTGTGCGACAAGAGGACGTCACACGCGTGAGTGCGATCACGATTCGGGTCGGCGCGTTGGCCTGTGTGCACCCCGATTCATTGAAGTTTTGCTTTGACGCCGTTTCGGAAGGTACCTTGCTGGAAGGAGCCGAGTTGAGAATCATTTCCGTTCCGGTCGTGGTTTATTGTCCAACTTGCCAGTGTGAAATCGAGTTGCCGGAGATTCAGCCGCTACGCTGCACCGTTTGTCAAACGCCTTGCGGTGATGTGCGTCATGGAAACGAATTGGAATTGGAATCGATCGAAGTCGTCGACGCATCGGATTAGGCTTGCCGATCATGACACGACCAACGCACATATCCAATGCAAAC
This sequence comes from Planctomycetales bacterium, assembly GCA_020426665.1. GTDB lineage: Bacteria > Planctomycetota > Planctomycetia > Pirellulales > Pirellulaceae > Stieleria. The sequence continues at coordinate 2,979 of JAGQPO010000484.1, read as the reverse complement.
GCCACGCAGTGAGTGATTAAAACCAGTCGAATGATTGAACCAAGAATACTGGCGGTCCGCACCAAGATCCTGAAGAAGAACGACGAACTTGCCCGCCGCATGCGGGCGGAGTTTGTCGCCAGCGGCGTTCTGGTCACAAATTTGGTTTCCAGTCCCGGTACCGGTAAAACTGCGCTGTTATTGGAAACAATGAAGTTGCTGATTGATCGGGGCCGACGAGTCGCGGCGATTGTCGGCGATTTAGAAACGGATAATGATGCGCGGCGGCTGGCCGAAAGTGGTGCGCCGGTACGACAGATCATGACGCATGGTTGTTGTCACTTGGAAGCCGACATGGTGCGAGATCACTTGGACGGCTGGGATCTCGGGCAATTGGATTATTTGTTTATTGAAAACGTCGGGAATCTGGTTTGCCCGACCAGTTGGGACTTGGGCGAATCGCTGCGTGTTGCATTGCTTTCGGTGACCGAAGGTGAAGACAAACCATTGAAGTACCCCGGATTGTTTAACACGTCGGACGTGGCCGTCATCACCAAGATTGACCTGTCACGGGCCTGCGAATTTGATCGCGGTTTGGCGCTTAAGAACATTGAAGCGGTCCGGCCGGGAATGGTCGTACTGGAGACGTCCGCAAAAACAGGCGGTGGAGTCACGGAGTGGACCGATTTTTTAGAGCAAAAAAAGGGTCCCTAAAGGCTAAACACCAATGGTTGCTGAATCTTTTGTTGCCTGAGCTGATTCTAGGTGCTCCTGACCTTTCTTTGCGCGATCAGGGCTTGTCCCAATGCGATTGAGCCGTCGTTGGGTGGTACGATCGAATGGGTCAGTACATTGAATCCTTGTTCTTGCAATCGTCTCGTGGCAAGAGTTAATAACGATGCGTTTTGGAAGACGCCGCCGGTCAATCCGATGGTTTCAATGCCGTGACAAAGTCGCGCGTTCGCACAGGTTCGGGCGATCATGTTTGCGATTGCATGATGGAACTTTGCCGCAATCCATCCACGGTCTGTTCCCCGGCGGAGGTCGCGACAGATGGCATGGATTAGGCCGGAGTAGTGGATCAAGGTCGGTTGTCCGTCGGAAAAGTCAAACGCGTATTCGTTGGGGTCAACGCGGTCAATCGATGGGGCGGCGATGGATTCCAGTTCGATCGCAGACTGTGCTTCGTAATTGGTTTTTTGCCGAATTCCGATGATCGACGCGACTCCATCGAATAATCTTCCCATGCTGCTGGAAAACGGACTGCCGGGCATCGCACTGCCGAGTACCTCACCGCCGAGCACCTCATCGCCGAGCACCTCACTGCCGAGTACTTCACTGCCGGGCGCAACGGAATAGTGAAATTGTTCGAATTGTCGTTGCAGTAGTTGGCGTTCGGCGTGTGGACAGGCGGCAACACACGGGTATTCATCGATCCAATCAAGGCCGGCGCGCTGCAACAGGGCAAGTGCGATTCGGTAGGGGCGTCGGATTCCGGCATCGCCACCCGGCATCGCAAAGGGATTCAGGTGGGCGATGCGGTTGAATCGGTGTAGGTCTGCGATCATGAATTCGCTACCCCAGATCGATCCATCGGTTCCATAACCAGTACCATCAAAGCAACAGGCGATGATGGGTTGGTTGGTATACAAGGCGTGCTCGGCCAGCAATGACGCCGCGTGGGCGTGATGATGCTGGACCCTGATCAATGGCAAATCCAATGACTGGGCGAGTTGTTTTGCTAATTGCGATGACATGTAATCGGGATGCAAATCCGCGGCGACGGCATCCAATTGCACGCGGAAAAGTTTTTGGAAGTGTGCGATGTTTTCCTTGAACGTTTCGAGTGTCGCGAAGTTGCCGATGTCACCGAAATGTTGACTGACGTACGCGTATTGGCCCTGCGTGATGCAAAATGTTGATTTGATTTCGCCGCCGATCCCCAGGACACTTGGTCCCGCTGTCGACAACTTGATTGGTATTGGCGCAAAACCACGAGATCGCCGGATCGGGATCAACGACTTGCCCGCCGGCCGGACAACCGAGTCGTCGCAAACGACTTGGATGGATCGATCATGCAACAGGAAACCGTCGGCAATACCGATCAATCGTTCTCTCGCTTCGGAATTGGTTCGGGCGATGGGTTCGTCGGACACGTTTCCCGATGTCATCACAAGTGGCGACGTTGTTTCCATCAATAAATGGTGAAGCGGTGAATAGGGAAGCATGATCCCGATGTTGGCATTTCCCGGTGCGACGGCGTGGAGCATGTCGTCAAAATCGCTGCCGTGACGTTTCGGGACCAGGACGATGGGACGTTCGGCGCTTTCCAGGATTCGCCGTTCGACGTCACCGATCTTTGCAAACGCGATCGCTTGTGACGTGTCGGAAACCATCACGGCCAGCGGCTTATCGAATCTGCCTTTGCGATGCCGAAGTCGTTGAACCGTTTCGATGTTTCTGGCGTCGCAGGCCAGATGAAAGCCGCCGATTCCTTTGATCGCAACGATTCGTCCCTCATTGATGGCGGAGGCGAATGATTTAATACCCAGCGAGGTTGAATGTGACTGGGACGCCGGAGACGAAGGGTTTACGACTTCATCGTCGGACCAGGCGAACCAGATTTGTGGTCCGCATTCGGGGCAGGCGTTGGGTTGGGCGTGGAATCGTCGGTCGGAGGAATTTGAATATTCCGACTGGCAGCGTGGGCACATGGCAAACGACTTCATCGTCGTTCGCGCCCGATCATAGGGAGCGGATTGAATGATCGTGAATCGTGGTCCGCAATTGGTGCAGTTGGTAAAAGGGTATTGGAAACGCCGATCACTTGGGTCTCGAATTTCGCGAAGGCAGTCGTCACATGTTGATAGATCAGCGCCGATCGGGGTGGCGGCTGTGGTGTTGCTTTCGTGCCGACGATCAATGTTTTGGAGATCCGGCTCGGGACTACGGCGGATCAGGAAGCGAGATTCGTCGACGACGGGGATGTCGTCGGAATCC
>JAGQPO010000483.1:929-4950 GCA_020426665.1 Planctomycetales bacterium | reverse complement strand
TCGCGAGTCGAAGGGACTTCACCGGCCGATGCTGCGGTCTGATCTGCGGCGCGGTCTGTAACGGTCGGTGCGACGTCTTGTTGTACGTCGGGCTGTGTCCGCAAAGCAGCTCCGATGGCAATCGAAGCCACCAGAAACGCGGGGGCAATTAGCAGCCAGCGTCGTCGAGATTTGGGAAATGCCATATTGGTCACCGAGTCCTTGTTCGCGTTCTGCTCAACAGTGCAATTGTCCTATGGAACAGGCCGACCCAATGGATCGGCCTGTCGCTTTCGTCGAAAATTTTTCAGCGTCGTTTGCGACGCTAAAACGCTTGCTGACGTCTTTGTCCTGCGACCGCCGCCGCTCCGATCGCTTTGATCAATCCTTCACCGATCGTGATTTTGACCGATGATCCGTTCGGGATCGAAGTGGTGATGACACGGAATTCGCCTTTATCGTTGGAGCTACTTAGGGCGCCGATGACTGCGGCAACCCCGTTGTTCTCTTTGATTGATTGGGCGAGTTCCATGAAGGGCAACAATCGGAACTTAGCCTGTCCGAGCGGACGATCACCGTTGTCATTGGCACCGGCGGTGATGAATTGTTTCAGCAGATCCTCGCTGCCTCGTCCCACGGCAATGTAAACGGCTTTCGGGGCCGTTCCAATGTGCACTTGGATCTTGTCGCCGAACAGTTTTCTGACTTCTTCTTCACGCTCCGGGACATCGGCTTCGATCAAGTGCATGGTGACTCCGCCAAAATTCCCGATGTCGAATTTGAACTTGGGGGCGTCGGGGCTGTTCGGGACTTTGGTCGACAAATCTTTTGCCAACGCGGCGACCTTGCTGCCGTCGGCAACGAACGTTCCGATGACGGCTTGAAATTCGTCGCGTCCGGCCATTACCAATGCACCGACGTCGGAACGTCCTTCGGACAGCGAGTCCGTGATGATTTCGCTCAGTCGCGTAATGTATTGGTCGATTTCATTGATTTGGTCGTCGCTCAGATTGCCTTCGTTGGCGATCGCCCCTTTGATCATTCCCAGTGACGCTTCAATGCTTTCCTTGGCTTGTTCGATGGCTTCCGGGCCGATCGAACTGGCGCCATGCACGAATGCGGCTGCGTCGTCTCGGATCACCGAAGCGAATCGAGACGGAATTGGTTGTTGCCCGCCGTATACCGAGGCTAATTGAGTTCCGCCAACTGCGGCGAATGAAAAATCCAATCCGATGTTTTGGTTGGCCTGATCAATGTTCAATCCGAAGTTCACTTCGTCGGCGTCCTGGATCACACGCTCGAGTTGCTCGATCGAGTTCTGGGCGACGTCTCGGGCCGATTCGGAGTCAGGTTGTCGCGCCATGGCTTGCTCGAAACCTTGTCGCATCTGATCGATCAGCAAATTGCGAATTTCGATCGGCACCTGCTGGACCTTCAAGCGGACTGCAATGTCATACGCATTGCCCATGCCTTTGAACAAGTCGGCGGTGTTTTCCGGAGCAAGCTTCAATGCTGACTGGTTCTGTGCCGCGACCGCATTGGTTGCGTTTTGTTTGATGTACAACGAGTTCTGGTTGATCGTGACGAACAGCGTTCCGTCATCGAGTTCATCAACCGGTCCAGTTTGAGCTTCCAGTCGCTTCAGGATCTGCCGAACGTCGGTGGTCGGTAAGACGACGATCGGTTGGGGAGTCCCATCGACCATCGGAACCAGCACGCCGATAGGCTGGTCCATGTTCATTCCCTGTGCGTAGGTACCAGCCATCATTGCAAAAATGCCGCCGAATTGGGGCTGGCCGGCGACACCCGTGATGTAGTTGACGTCTTGCATCAACTTGTTGATCGAGCCGACGGTGACGACGACCACGGGCTGGGTGCCGTCGGTTAATGTTGCGGATGACGACCCGGCCGCGGGAGCAAGTCGCTCCTGAGCCATCGAGGGTGCGGTGATGAAGGTGCTTGCCAGAACCGCGGTGACCGCAGCTGCGCGGGCGGCAAACCGGGGAAGAAGGCAATGTGACATGAAACCCATGATCGTTTGAAGTCCTTGTGACAGATGGGGCATTTGCTTGGAGTCTAGTGTCTACCAATTCGGCGGGAAGCTGGCAACTTTGGTCGCCTCGGCAGATAGAACGAATTCAAATCGTCCGCCGAAACGCCCCCCGTGTGAAGGGGACACCCGCGAACGAGCCTTGTTACCGTGTCCCATTGCAGCGATTTACCCCGATTGTTGCAAACAGGTTTCACCTGGTGCACAAAAAAGAAAGGCCATCACCCCAATCGGGGTAACGGCCTTTGATAGCAATTTTCGTTCGTCTGGAATCGATTTCCAGACGGAGGGTTTTGTAGAGGTTTCGAGGTTAGTTTCCGAGTCCGCCTCCCAAACCGCCGCCGCCCAAGCCGCCTCCGCCGCCCAGACCGCCGCCCAAGCCACCTCCGGCTCCGCCGCCACCGGTTTGACCGCTGACGAAGTTAAACGTCGTGACGTCGCCGATTTGCGAAAAGAACGGGGCCGGAGAAATCCGCACGTAACGTCGATCCGCAGAAATAATTGCAAGTCCGGAAAGCGACGCACCTTCGGGTAACTGGGTGATTTGCGGTTGGAACCCGACAGCGTTACCGCGGCCAAAGAACGGGTTACCGATGACTCCGCCGGTCAACCGTTGGGTGTCGCGGAACAGGTCTTGTAGAGCTTGGGCCGAACTGTTTCCCGGATTGACGAATTGACCCAGCATTTGGGTGTTCATGTCGCGTTGAACATCACGCAGGTGCGCCAATTGCGCTTCGCCCAATTTTTCCTTGCGTTTGCCTTCTTTGACGTCAAACACAAACAACGCGTCCTTTTCGGTCAACAGAATTTCTTTGCGAATGAATCGCTGAGAAGGTCGTCCGGCATCGGTGACAATTTCCACGGTGACTTGTCCGGTGGAGACTTCTCCCCAGATCTTTCGGACGAGTAATCGATAGGTCCCGTTGAAGCCACGGGGACAGACGTAGGTTTCCGAAACGTTTCCGCTGGAATCTTCGCCTTGGCCGGGGTAGGAATCGCCGAGCAGCGTTCCACCACCGGCGCTGGTTCGTTCCTCCAGCGAGCATACGGTTCCGCCTGGTTCCTCGACTGCCAAATCGATGTCGGCATCGCCGGTCCACGAGACTCGGATTACGACATCGTGGGCCGATGCCAATTTCAAATCTTCGCCGAACTGGGCGGCCTGACGCGTCTGGCCGGATTCGATCAGTTCACCATAGGTGCTTCGGGCCAGCAATTTGGCTTGTTCGACAACCGGAGCAAACTCGGCGGGCCAGGCTTGCGAGAGGACGCCGGTGCATGCCCAGGCAATCGCGGCAGGGTCGTTCAGGTGTTCTGCCAAACGAAGTCCCATCACGTAAGGTTCACGTCGGTTGGAATCCAAATCGGCGACGCGCTGGCACAATCGAAATGCAGCCGCGTCGCTGCCAAGGTCTTCCAAGCGTGCGGCGACGTTCAAGACGTCCGAGGGGGTTTCGGCAAAATCGACGGCCGACAATAAAGCTCGCTCGATTTCTGACTTTGGTGCACCGGTGGCTGACAAAGTGATCGCATAGGCTTGGTACATCCAAGGTTGGACTTGGCCTGCGCGAATGGCTTCGCCGATCATATCTCGTGATTGGCTGAACCATTCAACGGCTTCCTCGCGATTGCCTTTTTCATCGGCCGCTGCGGCCTTGTTTGAAAAACGATTGGCGGTTGCGCGGATCTGGGCATCCAGGATCGTAACTTCGCGAGCGCTGGTCAGGTTCAACCCGGCGAAATACTCCTCCCACGCTTGTACGCGTGTTTGGCCTTCTTTGGGTGTGACCGTCAACGGGCGAATCGACTCTTGCTCGGCAGCCGAAAGGTTCTTTGCGGGTTTGGCTTGTTCGGTAGCATCACGATCCGTGGTGTTATCCGAAGCCGAGCCGGTCGTCGACTGGGTTTTGGAATCCAAGGTGACGTTGTCGGGCACGACAAACATGCCGCCGCCGCCGCCCATCATTCCGCCGCCCATTCCACCACCCATGC
>JAGQPO010000483.1:0-865 GCA_020426665.1 Planctomycetales bacterium | reverse complement strand
CCATTCCACCACCCATGCCGCCGCCGCCGAGTTGGATGATTGGCACAACGAGGTCGCCGACCGGATAGACCTTGGTCACCAAATTGTCTTCGGCTGCTTCCAGAGTCGTGATCTGCATCACTTCGTCTTTAATCAGGTAAGTCAATTCGTGGTCACGCAGCATCAATCGCAGGAACGATCGCAGGGTAACGTTCTTCAAGTCAACGTTCACACCGATATCGGCATCGAGTCCGATTTCCTCGAGGGCTCGGTTGTCGATCACGATCGGGATTTCGTGTGTGTCACTGATCGTGCGGATCGCTTCGCTGAGCGGCGTTTCGATGAAGGTTTGAGTGGTTTCATCGGACAGCGCCTTTTCGATTCGGCGTTCGGTTTCGTTGTCACCAACCAACTCGATCGAGCCATAGCGTTCGATGCGTCGGCGGCTGAGTGCTTGCCAAACGTCTGCTTCTGGATACAGGATCGGCGGTTCATCGACGAATGGGATGTTACTTTTCAGAACCAACGAGAACGCATCGACAAAGTTACGCTCACGCATTTCCTTGTAACGACGGTCGCGGTCGTAGGTTTGCAGTGCCAGCGGTTGGTCGGTGAAATGTCGACCGGCCACCGAGTCTTCGGTGATCGAGTCACCTGCGATTTCGGCAAACTTCAACGACACCGCTCCGTCGGCTTCGGTGTAACGTCCTTCATCGATCAACGCGTTCATCTGTTCCGAAAGCGTCTTCAATGTTGCTTCGCGGCGGAACGTCTCTTCCAGCAGACGCGCGGTCGCTCGTGAGGCTTCGTCTTGGGCAACCCGGTTGGCTTGCTGGGCCGCGAATCGCGCTTCGGAAACGCTGGCCGCTTGGACCGCAGACTGTAA
>JAGQPO010000482.1 GCA_020426665.1 Planctomycetales bacterium | reverse complement strand
AGCCAGTGAATTCCGCTGGAACTCGGAAGGTTACATTTTCACCGATGTTTACATCGTTCTGCACGTAGATCGCAGACAAGCTACTCGAGTGGATGGTAACAATGGATCCATCGGGAATATTCAAGTCGCCGTAAACCATCACATAACTTCCGCCGCCGTCGACAGTATTGTTAAAGCCGATGGAATAGGGCGTTCCATTGATCAGTCCATAGATCGTGCCACCTGCACTTGCGTAGGTATTGGTGACTCCTTCTACGCTAATATATCCGTCGAATACGATGTTTTGCGGTGCGTTAGGCATGTAGCCAAGCACGGGGTCGATAGTCACTCCCGGGCCAGGACGTAACGTTTCTTTTGCAACGAAGCTCGTTGCCAACAAGCTGCCGAGATCAAACGAAACCGAGACCAGCTTGCTAAAGGAACGGTTCAATTCAAAGGTTTCGAACGCATCTGGCTGAGCAACATCGATCTGCTGCGTCACAATTTCGCCGGTGGCTTTAGTGCCGACCAATGTGGTTGAACCAATGCCACTCAACGCAAGGGAGAAGAGCGAGAAGATGCCGCCATCCGTTGCGGTCAATTGAATCGGCGTGCCGGAACTGGGGTTCGCTGACTTAATCGCGGGAGTGATCGATCGATCGGATTGTAGGTTCGGGGCGCCACCCATCGTCGAGCTACGCAGCGTGAAGCCCCCTTCGCTGTAGGTCGAGACTGTGCCGAACAAACGCGCGAACTGGATTACGCCCGCCGACTGCAGAGTTACTTTGTTATCGTCGATGGTGCCCTTTTGCTGAACGCCACCCGCGTTCACTGTCAAAGTATTCGAATCGGACGTTCCACCCAGGATCGTCACGTCTTCGACCAGAGACATATCCAAAAGCGGTGTTTGAACACTGGTCGGTGTAGGTTTATATCCGACGAACGTTCCCGATTCGGTGTCCCAGTTCACAGCAAGCGGATTCGTCGTATTGTCGATGATCAGGTGCTCGACGTTGGACGCCAACGACATCAGACCGGCATGCACCGGCGCACTGGGTAGACCGGGGATTGGTACATGGACCGTGTCGTTCCCTGCTTGACCGATCAACACCATGCTCTCTTGTTCGTCGTTCGGAGTTGTAGCGACACCGACTTGAGAAACGACAAATAGGTCATCACCTGCGCCGCCCTCGATCTCGGTAACCATCGTGCCGACTGAGGAATTGATCGCGAAAGTGTCGCTGGCGCTTCCTGAAATGAGTCTCGCACGGTTAAACGCCGAGAGGGTCGCTGGACCGATCGGACCAAAGCCGTTCAGGTTCGTTGAGCCAGGCGCTGCGCCGTCAGTGAATGTGGCGGCGATCAAAGCAGGATAAGTCGCTGCGTCGAAGACGATTTCATTGAACGCGCTCTCACCTTGTACGTTCAATCGAGACGATGGCGATTTGAGGACTGTGATGTTGTTCGGTTCATTCAAATCCCCAGCGTTTATATGGATGTCGACAGGACCTGCGATGGTGTCCATGACGGTCAGGTCGCCATCGCCGACATGAATGCCAGCGCTATCGAATCCGGTGAAGTGAATTTGCGCCGATGGTGCCTCACCGAGACCACGAATCGAGTCTGAGAATAGCTGAGCAGAAGTGCTCACTCCGTTTTGATTGTTAAATTCAATCCGACTGCCTGATCCGCCAGTCGCCGCGAGGTTCAGCGAATGGCCAATTGTGGCGAGATTCAGCGATCCCGATGCCAGAAACGGTCCATCAACGAGCATCGGAATGGTAGATCCGGGTACTGCACCACCGACCCAGATCGTCTGATTGGACCCGTTCGCTCTCACTCGCGTCTCTGCCAACGTCTTGAGCAAGTACAGCTCGGCATTCGCTGCGTTCAGATCGAGATCGAATGAGGTCGCGACTCGGTAGGTCAGATCCAGTCCCAAACCCACAAGCTTACCCAAGCCACTGCCAATGTCGGTCATGGCCATGACATTGGCGGTGTCCAGCGGAGCGTTCAATGCGTTGGCGATGACATGAATTGGATTCAACCCAATACGATCACTGTTTCCCCGCATGAAATTTACAGGTGCGTTGAGCGTGCCATCCGTTGCGACGTTGAGTGCCGCCGTTCCGCGTCCCTCCAGCCATGTCCCACCTAGAACCGATGTGCCCGTCACATTGAACGTGTCGTTTCCAAGCAGCGAGAGTACTTCTAGTTCGTTGATTCCTTGGTAGTTGATCACTCGGGAAGTATCGAGCGTAATCGTGTTCTTAGTAATATCGAAACGGTCGTTCGCGGCGGTTCCATAAACGGTTAAGAAATCATAAGCTTCTCCGAGCGTCACGTACGTGCTTGGGGCATCCGGATATTGGAACAATTGGACCCTGTCGACGCCTCCTTCTCCAATGATATCTACGCGATTCGCACTCAGTGAACCGTAAACATTGAATGTGTGATCAGCGTTGCCAAGCCCCTGTAGAGTGACGATACTCGGCGATGCAATGCGACTTCCAGTTCTGGTTTCCAAGTAGTTTTCAATTTCCAAAGTCGTGCTCGCGTTGTTGCTTCGCACCACGGTATCTTCTTCCACATTCATGAAATTAGAGCTCATGAAGATGGGGCCGCTGGCGAGCACATCGTCTTGGATAGTGAGACCCCCAATCGTTTTGAAAACGATAGTATCGGACGCCAATCCAGCCCCGAGACGATTACCGCCGATGGTGACGTTTCCTCCCAGGTTATGAATCAACAAGCCGCCGCTGCCGTTGTAGCCTTCCAGGTATCGAACGTCGGTTGTCAGGTAGTTGCCGGATGCCCCGATTCCCGATTGAGCGAGCAGCGTCGCTTGGCCCGCATTTGCAATGACATTGATGAGTGAAGTCGAAGTGGGGTTGCCATTTAATATCTTGGCGTTGCTCTCAAGGTAGACATTGCCTTGGGAGGAAGCAACTTGAGCGAGCGCTAGATCGCCAGCAACTTCACGCAGTGTGATGCTGCCGTTGGCCGTTGCCGTAACCACACCTGATCCGCTTGCGGCCGAGTTGATGAACAACGGATTGTTTTCCGCGCCGATCGTCGTATTGGCGGTGAACGAAAGGTTTCGGCCCGATACATCGGTCGCTCCGCCCGGTTGTGTTGCCCTGATTGCGCCTTCGGGAGAACTCAGGCTGATATCTCCCAGTCGGGAAGTAACGGTCCCGACGGCCAGGTCGCGTCCATCAAGTGCCGTAAAGGCGACATTGATAGGGGTGTTGATGCCCGCATCGGCATTGAGTTCGTTGGCGGCAACACCGATTTCAAAACTGCTGGTTGCTCCTCGATCCTCAAAACGAATGTCAACGATGTCTCCTCTGACTTCCGCGTTGCTTAACAGCGGCGGATCAAAGGTGCTCGGTGCCACATAACCGAGCGTCAAATAGCTGTTTCCAGCGTGTGAATTGGCAGTAAACCGGACAGCATCATTAGCAGAATTCGACCCTCTAATCAGCGATTGCACGCGTCGATCGATCGTGCCGATGCTGTTGGCATCAAGATCGATTTCGCGACTGAGCACCAATTGTGGACCATTGTCACGCGTGATCGAGCCAGTCTCTGCAGTGATTGACGTGACACCGAAGGTATTGTTGATCACGCCAGTCAGAATCACATTGGACTGACCCAAGATATCGACGCGAGAATCCACCACCTCGGGTGCGTGCGTGCGAAACTCTTCGGTTTCACTTTCAACATGCGCTGGTGTGACGAATAAGTTAGCGCTTGTGTTTGTGAACATCGTAATGTCATCGACAACCAATTCACGCCCAGCAAAGTCGTTGATCAACGTGACAGAGCCAGAACCCTGTTCAAACGTAAAGTCGGCATCGCCCGACACTATTCTTTGGGAGAGGCCGCTAGAACGCAGGTTGGCCACCCCGCTGGCCAAGTTGACGATCGGATCCAAAACGTATTGTCCTGGCGTGGTCGTGTAGGTGACACCGGAGCGAGCAATTTCATTTCCGTTGGCATCAATAATCAGTAAGGCGGACTGGCCAGTGATTGTTACATTTGCGTAGAAAACCAATTCACTGCTGGCTTGGACTTCCTCGGAGATTTCGGTTTGCGAACCGCCTTTGATTAACGCAAATCCTGGACGCGATGCTTTTGGAGTTGAGTTGGCTGCTCCGGCGTCAGCGTGTACCTGCAAGTTCGATGTTCGCATCGTGGTACGGGATTCAACCGTCTCGTTATTCTCCACGTACACTCTCGCACGTTTGGAGCCACCGACATAGGCGTGTGCATTGGAACCCCCGATAGCTCCGCCCGCACGCGTTGTTGCGATCGCGAGGTTCGCATCGGCAACGAAATCGTCGGCTAGGATCGACAACTGGCCAGGGGCAACAATATCCGCGCCCGCATAGATAATCACTTCTGTCGAGTAATCCTTAGTGACCCGACTGTCCGTCGTGGAGTTGAGTCCAAGGGAACCTCCCGAAGTTTCTGAGTCGGCAGTCGATCGGACCGCTCCTGGTTGCCTTGCCACCAGTTGAATATCGAGCCCAGCATTAAGGTCAACGGCACCAATCTCTGTCAAAGCAGAACTGAATCCGCTCGTTTCGGCTTTGGCAAACGTCTTGCTTCCCAAGCCTTTACCAGACGTTCGCGCTATAGCATATTCAAGCAGATAGACATCGGATTCGATTGAAATATTGACACCGACGTCGATCGTCGACGCGTGACCGACCTTCGCTTTTACTGGATGATTGACGGTCGAGTAGGCCTGAGCATCTGGTAACGCGACAAGACCGCTGGCTGCCGTGTTCGCATGGGACTGAATGCCAAAATCCGCGCCGACCGCGTTTAGAGTGAAGCTGCCTCGCGGTGCGATCACCACGACACTCGCACCGAGAATCGCATCGGTAGTGCTGTTCACCGTCGTCCGAGACCGTGGAGCGCTCGCCCCGACCAAGGCTGCTCGCGAATCATTTTCCGCGTTGGCGACAACATTTCCGTTTGTGTAATCGTTCTCATGCCCGTTCGTCGCGGTGATGAAGATGTTTCGACCAGCGGTCAGTACAGCACCATTTTCTGCTTCGGCAGTAACCGGATTGTTTCTACCCGCATTCGCGGCGGACGCACCCAAAGCGATTGCCCCTGATTGTCCACCCTTCGCCTTGGCGATGGCCCGATGGACTGCATCGGCATCGACGTAAATGCTGCCTCCGGCAGTGATGGCGGAATTCGAACCCAGATAGGCATCGGTATTCGCTGCTTTCAGGCGATTTCGGGGAACCAGCGTTATCGCGTTGTCTACCGAAACTTCATCAACGTCATCCACGGCGACGTTGTCTCCAACGGCGGCGTTTGATATGACTTGTCCGACCGCAACCACACCTGCGGCGGTCTCACCGTATGCACCGCTGGTCGTGTCACCGCTGGAACTTGACAAGACATGGATGTCGCCTGAAGTGCTTGTGATCGAAGAACCAGCAGCAACATGCGAGTCGACTTTCGGGGCCGAGAAAGCATTCGCTTCGGTTCTGCTGCCCGACGCAACCACGGCAGCCGCCACGGCATCGGCATCGGCCGTGTTGGTTAGATTGATCGACGCGTCCACGACGATGTCCCCTGCCGCGGTCACGACGCCGCCAATCGCTGCGTCGACTTTCGGCGAATTGAAGGTATCCGACAATGACACGCCGACGGTTGTGATCGTCGCTCCGCTATATGCCCGACTACTAGCAATCGCCTTCGGCGAGGCATTCGCCCGCACGCTAATGCTGCCCGCCGCCGCATCCAAAGATCCACGATTGACATGAGCGTCGACGCTGGGATTGAACGTGGCCCTCGCGTCAGCTCCAGCGCCGGAGATTGTGAAGGTTCCCGCCGCAATCGAGGTGGCACTCACGTCGGAGCGGGCCTGGCCGTCGGCAAACGCATTGACACTGACATCGCCGGACGTGGACTTTACTGTGGCATCGTCAAACCCAGCGCGAACGGTACTGTTTGAGTTACTGCTGCCGATCGATACGGCAGCCGATGCCGCGATAGCCGATGCGGCTATTGCACCTGAGCCAACATCAGCACCCAGGTCTGCTATCTCTGTAGCGATCAGGCTGATATCACCCGCGGCGGTCGCGGAACCTGCCTGAATCAGACTGGCAACATCATTATTCAAGTTGTTGGATGATCGAGCGCCACCCCCGCTGAAACTCACTCCCGCAGGTGCCGCTGAAACGCCTAAAGCGGCCGCAACACTAAAGGCTTTGGCCGAAGGTGTGCTCGTCGCAGAGAGTGTCATTGATCCGTCGGAAACGAGTGTCGTGTTCTCGCTTCTGGCGTAAACAGCGTTACCCATGGAGTTGTCAGCGAGTGACGTACCGACCGCGACCGACGTTCCGCTGATACCGCCGGCTATCGAGAGAGCGCCGGCAACGGATTTGGCATCGAGGGTGGAATTGTCCGTGGCCGTGATGACGATGTCGCCTGCACCGCTCGTCGTCAACTGCGAGTTCTTTGCTAGCGCCTCGACGGTGCTGTGAACACTGTTATCGACGGTTGCAAAGCCGACACCCGCAGCGACGCCGACAAGTCCACCCGCAACAGCAGCGGCTCCACCGATCGCGGAGCCTTTAATCGTCGCATTTTCATATGCCTCGATGGTCAAGTTGTTCTTGGATGTTACGGTTGCTCCATCAACCGATGCGCGGACTGTGTTCGCGACTTCGTTACGAACCACTGAACCGCCGACCGCCACGCTTACACCTACAATGCCGGCTCCGACACCTGCCGCAGCGCCGCCGGCGTTGGCAATAATCGTGGAACTATCCGTCGCAGAAATTGTCACTGGACCACCGGCGTGCACGATCGCGCCTCCTGTAACCTCGGCCTCCACCGTATTGCCGATCGTGCTGTAAGAGCCCGCTCCGGCACCGGCTACGTTTTCCCCTAGCACAGCTGCGGCACCAACGGAAACGGCACCTCCGATCGACAATGATTGGATCGACGCATTTTCGGTTGCAGTCAGTGTGACTTGGCCTGCAGCAGCCGTCACATCGGATCCTGTAATCAATGCACGAACTTGGTTCTCCACCAGATTGCTTGCGTATCCGACACCGAGCGAAACGCCCACACCGGCGGCTCCCCCAGCGGCAACTGCAAGTCCGATTGCACCTCCGTCTGCATAGATGGATGAATCATCTGTGGCAGACAATGCAACGCTACCAGTGGTCGTCTCGACATTCGCTCCATCACGAAGACTCGCCTCGACCTGATTGCGAATCGTATTGCCTGAACCAGCGCCAGCCGCTCCAACTCCGATCCCCGCGGCTCCGCCGGCACCAACCGCAACCGCACCGCCGATGGTCAAGGCATCAATGGTCGCTTGCTCCGAAGCTGTTAAGTCAATGTCGCCGAAAGCCAGGACCGTCGTGCCGCTAATATTCGATCGAACACTGTTTTCCACGGTGTTTTCGGCAGCCGAGAAACCGAACGACGCGCTCACACCAGCGGCACCACCAGCGCCCACGGCGGCGCCAACACCACCGGCATCAGCGATGATCGTGGAATGGTCCGTTGCCGACAACGAAACCCCTCCGCCCGTTGACTGGACCGTTTTTGCGGAACCGCGGATTGAAGCTTCGACTTGATTGCGAATCTCATTGAAAGATCCCGCTCCAGCCACGGAAGCACCCACTCCGCCGGCGCCTCCGGCTCCCACGGCAACGGCACCACCGATTGTGAGGGCGTCGATCTGGGCCATTTCCATTGCGCTGAGCGATACCTGCCCGCCGGCCCTAACATTTGAATCAGCGATGATGGCTCGGACCTGATTGCCGATGTCGTTCTTGGCAAAGGAAACTCCTAGCGATGCAGCGACGCCGCCACTACCGCCGGCTCCCACGGCGACGCCGATGCCGCCACCGTTGGCCGTGATGTGCGAGTTGTCGTTGGCGTTGAGCGTCACATCACCCGTGGTCGTGATGTCCGACGGAATAGAGGGCGAGTTAGGTTGAGCGTAGGCCTTGATCGCAGCCTCGATGGTTGTCTTGATCACATTTTGCGATCCCGCACCCGCGGCACCGACGCCAACTCCGCCGGACCCGCCAGCCCCGACTCCAATCGCACCACCGATCGTCAGCGCCGTGATCGTAGAGCTAACGTCAGCATCGATGGCAATGGCGCTGGCATCGATGGTTGCCCCCTCTACAAAGGCTCGCACACGAGACGAGTCAGTGGAACCATCTCCAATCAAATTCTGTGCGACAGCGACTCCCAAAGCCGCGCCCGCGCCCGCCTGGCCGCCAGCGCCAACACCGATGGACAAACTAAGCACAAGAGCATCAATCGAAGCGTCATTGGTGGCGTTGATGATCACGTTGCCATCCACCGCCAAGTTGCTGTCGATGATCGCCGCATCCGTCTTGGTTTGAATCCGATTGGTCGCTTCGGCGCCCGCACCGCTGAACGCGAGTCCGCCACTGCCGCCGACGGCGACACTGGCGGTGGCTGCGAATGCAATCGCATCGATGCTGGCCGATTCCGAAGCCGCCAGTGTGATGCTACCCAACGAACTCGAAACGGTGTCAGACACAACGCTATCCATCGTCGCGAGCACTTCTGTCGTGATCGTGTTTTGCGCCAATCCCAAGCCCAACGCGACGGCGCCGCCGATTTCACCCGTCGCCGCGACCGCCACCGAGACCGCGCCCGCTGTTGCGCGAATCATGGAAACATCCTGGGCCGAGATCACAACATCCTGGGCGCTGATCGCACCAGGCGAATTCATGTTGATCAGCTCGGCGGTCGCATCGGCAGCGATTTCGTTGGTCGCGCTGACTCCCGCACCGCTGAGCGAGAGTCCCGAGTTGCTGCTTCCAGAGACGGCGACCGAACCCGCGAAGACGACCGAACTGACCGTTTGAGCTGTAGTCGCCCTGACGTTTACGTCCTCGCCTAAATCCAGCGTCGAATCGTCGACAATGGCACGGGAACCGGCGGCCTCCCGATGTTGACCATCAATTCCGATGAAGTTTCGCGCGACGGCGGCGCCGATCGATGCCGCGACGCCCGCGGTTTCCGTCCCGATCCCGATTGAAACAGAGACGGCAATAACCGTCGAGCTGATCCCCGAGGTGTTGAAGGCTTGAACATTCAAACCATCGATTGCCGTAATCTCGCTGCCGATCACCTCGGATCGAGTCTTTGTCAAGAAGACGTTTTCGGTGCTAGCACCGCCGCCGGCCAGCGCGATTCCATTCTGTCCAATGGCTCCGGAAAGTGATGCAGCCACCGCGATCGAATCGATGTTGGTACGTTGGACGACCAGTTGGCCGTTGGACTGAGCGGCGATCGTGAAAGATCGGCCGCCAACTTCATCGACGACCAACCAACCGCGACCCTCAGCGAGTAACGACACTTTTGAATCCTGATCAATGCTTTCGCCCGCGTCGGCGAATTGTGCCACCAACCTCGCTCGAAGCGCAGCATCATCGGCGATGTCTTGAGCGGATTCGTCGACATTCTCCGTTTCCTCATCGTCGCCCGTTTGGAACGCCAAGTCGTCCAACTGCAACGCGGTCAAGCCGGTTGGACCTTCGGATAGGAGAGTGAAAAGATCCCGTTGCTGTGACGCTGCAGACACCGTCACTTGACCGCCCGAACGCAGGATGCCGTCATCAATCACTGACGTCACGTTGTTCGCGACGAAGTTACTGGCTAACGAGGCTCCGACCGCCAACGCGCCGGCAGTGCCGGATGATCCGCCCGAGGCACTGACCGTTGCCCCAACGGTGCGGGATCGAATCTGCGACGCATCCGTACTGTCGACGTCGACCGATCCGCTGGCAATGATCGTGGAACCGACTCCGATCCCGGCCGCAATGGTTCGCTCAATGTGATTGTTCGATTCCGCTCCCGCGCCGCTTGCGGTGATCGCGCTGTTGCTGGAGCCGCCAAGTGCTCCGCTGCCGGCGATCGTCACGGTATCGACCAGCGACTCCACGTCGGCGCGTACGACAACCGCGCCAGTAACATTCACCGTGCCTTCGTCGATGACAGCGCGGACACCGCCGCCGGGGCCGTCACTGATCGTGGTACGGGCTACTGAAGCGCCCAATCCCGCGGCCAGCGAGTTACCCGAGCCTTGTGATGCGGCCAGTGCCAAAGCGACGCCTCCGGCATCGGCACCGATCACAGCGCGATCGCGACTATTCACCGATAGATCACCACCACCGGATGTCGTCACCGTCGAATCGAGCACCTCCGCAGAAACATCACTGACGATTTCGTTGAACGCCACAGCCCCGGCACCAGCCAACGATCCGCTGAAACCCTGTTGTGCGGCGGCAGCGGTGGAGCCCGCAATGGTCAGCGATTCCAGGTGATTCTCGGCGACGGCGACAACTACAACATCGTCCACCGTATTGATCCGCGAATGGTGGATGACGGAATTCACACTCGAGTTGAACTCATTGAGCGCGAAGGAGAATCCGAAGGAACCTGCGCCACCGGTGCCTTCTCCACCGGTCGCCACTGCGAAACCCAAGGCACCCGAGTCCACGCGAACGTTGCTGCTGTCTTTTGCACTCACCGAAAGTGCTCGCGCGTCGATGCCGGAATCGACAATCTCGGCAACGACTTCGTGCTGTATTGAGTTCAGCGATACATTTCCGCTGAGTGCACCGTTGGCTTTACTGCCCGGATCAGCTGAAACCCCGGCGCTGCCCCCCACGCTTGCGGCCACTGCGTAAAACGATGTCGGATCAAACGCGTGTACGATCAAATCGTCGCTCGCGGAGACAATTGACTGACTGACCCAAGCCCGGGTTGAGTGATACAGGGAATTCGTAGAGAAAGACCCTGCCGCTGCGGCGGACTTGTTGCCGAATCCCAGTGCCAGAGCTCCGGAGCCGGCATAAAAACTGGCGGTCTTCAGCGAACCAACTCCTGTGACTCGGGCCGTGCTGCTGGTTTCATTGACCAACGTTTGAGTCTGGATCGGCAACAGTTTCAGTGTCAATTGTTCGTGCGTCAACGACTCGATCGTGTACGTGCCATTGTTCGAATTGGAGTCGGATACCCGGATTTCCATCCCTTCGCGAAAGCCATCAACCAGCCAGCTGCCCCTGGAGCGAGTCACGGTGTCGCGTCCCACAGGATTGTTTGCGAACTTCAATTCGGGCTGGTCACCGAGCGCCGGTCCGCTGCGGAATTCAGCCTGCCGTGTTACCTCGGGAGTGAGTTGTTCGTGGCTGGCAAGAATGAGTTCCGATTCGGTGACCGAAGCGATTTCGTAGTAACCGTTGTTGCTGTCGGTATTGGCGACATAGATGATTTGGCCGGGGCGCATGCCGACATCCAACCAACTGCCGCTGTCCCGCAGGATGGAGTCGGCAGCGGTGCCGTTGTCCAGAAATGTCAGGCGCAAGCCATCCGCGGTTTCTGCGGTTCCGTTTCGCGCATCGACAAACAGGCTGCCTGCGGAAACATCAGCCGCGTGTTCCAGATAGGCCAGCGTGTGATGCTGTGCTTCGATCCATGAAGCTTCGCCCGCGCCGGCAATACTGAATGGAAGCTTTTTGGGGGTCGGGTCTTCCTCGTCTAGTACCGCGTCCGCAGGATCTTGCTTGCCTTCGGCAAAAGCGAGTGAGCCCGCAAAAGAGACGGCGATTATTTGCTCGGTCGACTGGGCGGTAATATCAAAATGATCTCCTACCCGGATACTTCCCGGTTGCGTCGTAGATGACGAGAAAACATCGGCTGCCACGCCTGATTCGTTCGTCAGATTGGAACCGCCGCGCAGCGTCAAGGTTGTCGCGTCGACTGCGATGACTTCATATTCACCATCGTTCGCCACAGTGCCGCTGACCGTAATGGTTTGTCCGGGCCGAAAACCATCGGCTCGCCAACTGCCTTCGCTGCGACTAATCGTATCGTCCGCATCCACCAAGACATTCGACGCAGTCTCGTCGCGCAAGATCGTATCTGGCCGCAGGGTGAGCCGCGAATCGTCGGCGGAGAGAATCTTGTACTCACCATCGTTTTGGTTGGAGCCGCTGATACGAATCGATTGACCATCCAAGAATCCGTCGGCTAGCCAGCTTCCGCTGTTGCGCGTGATCGTCGGCGCCACGGAAATATCGACGCCGGCCAGCGTTTCGTCGATCAGTGATAGACCGTCTTGAAGGACAAGTTCGTTGTCACTGACCTCAGTGACCAAGTAGCTTCCCGCGTTCTGCGATTCGGTGGAAACGGTCACGTATTGTCCGGGTCGAAACCCATCGGTCACCCAACTGCCCTGATCCCGAGCAATGACATCGCCCTGGTCTTCGACGGGACGAAAGGAAATGATCGGGTTTCCTGTGAGTCGGCCGTCTTCGAAAATCAGTGTCGGCGTTCCCGTGACCGAGTTGCTGCGAAACTGTAGGCTTGGCGCATCGGCAAGTGTGGCTTCGTCGCCGACAAAGGCCTTGGTAACCGTGTCGACTTGGGTCACACCGACAGAGACACCGATTCCAATGGAGGCTCCGCTGGACAAGCTACCGGTGAGATTGTAAACGTGGGGATCGCTGTTGGCAGTGATCATAAAATCATCTCCCGCGTCGATGGTCGCCGATGGAGAGACGAACGCGATCGTGGTTCCTCGAAAGCGGATCAGTGATCCGGACCCCAACACTGCAAGTTTGTCGGTACCCCCTTGGGACGTGGTCAACGCGATATGTCGATCGGTAGAGAGAGCTGTTACGGAAACGTCTCCACCGGCGTTGACAATGGCCTGATCGGCGATGAACGCCCGCGCCGAGTTGTCGAATTCATAAAGCGCGAACGAGCCTCCCAGTCCGGCTTTTGGATTTTGTAGCTCCTCGAATTCCGGCATGTCGACTTCGAACGGACCGAGTTGCTGAAGCGCGCCGTACTTCGTCGTTAGTTTTTCGGACCCGGAGACGAGCAGAGGATTCAGTAGTTTGTCCAACAAACCGAATTTCGCATCGGCACCGATGACGTTCATCGTGTTGACGTCGGTTTCCGCAAAGACGTTGACTGATTGTGTCGCCGAGGCAAAACTCGGGTCGGTGTTCACGCGGGCGTTGCGACCGATGGATGCAGTCGCCTCGTTGCGCATCTTGATGATATTTGCCATCCCGGACGCACCGAAATTGTCACCCGCACTGGAATTGCGAGAGAACGAGGTGAACAGTAGGGCGAGCGGGGAATTTCCGAGCGCATTAAGCACCTCGTCGGACGAAGTGAAATCGATGTCCCAGGGATGAGGAATGTCGACTTTCGACGTAACGTTGATGCTGCCGGACGCGTCGACAACCGCACCTTCAGCGATCAATGCCGCGGCAAGATTTTCGTACGTCGCGATCACGGCCGATCCACCAAGTGCAACGGAATCAGAACTGCTCTGGGCTACAGCAGAAGCGTATTGCCGGGCCTTTGTTTCGCCGTTGACGTTGACATTCCCTGCGGCAGCAACGACAGCGGTGGGCGCAATTTCCGCTTGCACACGGTTGGTCGAATTGACCAGAACCACGGATCCGGCAAGGTTGAACAACCCGCTCTTGATTTCCGGGAAAAGAATCTTTTTTGCAAACTCGGTCGCCTTACTTTCGTTGTCGGCGGCCCCCGTGATATCGAGCGTTTTACCGGCAGCTTTCTTCTTTTGTCTGTTGAGGTAGTTGGAGACTTGGGTCCCGCTTTCTTTGGTATTGCCAAGATTTCTGGCATCCGCTTCGGTGATATGGCTGGTGGTTTCCGCATAGGCATCAACGCTTACATCGCCTGTCGCGGTGACTTGGCCTGCGATGGTTGCATTGGTGTCCGAAACAAATTGACTGTAAGCCGCCGAAGCACTGACACCGCTTTGACCGGAATTGACAATCGCTGAGGCAGCCGTGACTTCGTTCGTTGACGTTGCATGAACGTCGACATCATTCGCGATGACATTCGTACCGGTCCCCAGCATGGCCTCCGCTTTCGTTTCTGCTTCCACGTAGGCGAACGAAAGGCTGACCGGTCGATTGCGGGCGATTCCGAGTGCGGTGGCGGTTGCCTGATTGTCGGAATTCGCTTCGACAACCAGGTTGCCGGCGGTGATCTGTGTCGAATCTCGAACCAACGTTTGTCCAATCGCACTTGACTCCGCCCATACCGCATTGACGTTGAACACTGCCGGTATGCCGATTGCGCGTGCAACGGGCGTGGCGCGGGAGATGCTTTCACTGGTGATCTTCACATCTCCTGGCGATTGAATCATCGTTGTGCCGCGAAGATCGACAGTTGATTCAACGTCGGAAATCGTTACGAAAGCGGCTCCCGTAAACGGCGACAGGTTTTCCAAGATGTCTTCCGGTGACGGCACCATCGTCTCACCGGTGATTGCGGCACCCTGGACGGTTTCTTCGATCAATACCGTTTCCGGTGTGAGCACGATCTCCTGTGGTGTCACGACGGTGATTAGATAGGAACCGTCATTGCTTGCCGTCCCTACGACATCGATTAAATGTCCAACCAGAAAGCCGTCCTCGATCCAGTTCCCGCTGCTGCGCCGGATCACATCCGGCAGTTCATCGGAATGATTGAAGGTGAGTTCCGGGTCGCCCGTCAACTCGGCAGAAGGCACATCCGGAAGGAGTGACGTATCTGCCATCGAGCGGATAACGACTTCGTCACCCACCAAGTTGGAATCGACGACATCGATTTTCGCGGTTGCGGACTTCTTGAATCCATAGACACCGAATCGTTCCCGTGCTTCTGCGTATAGGCTGATGTTGCCTCCGTGAATCGTCGCTTCATCCAGTTTAATCTCGGCGGCGGCCGGATCACCGGAGAGCGATCGAACGACCGTGGCGGCGAACGCGCGGACGACGATATCACCCGCTGATCGACCAACCGATGATCCGACATCGGCCATCAACGAGGCACCTGCGCCGATCGTGATCTGTTGGCCGTTCAATTCAATGTTGCCCGAATCCCCAATCACTACTCCGTTGATGTCGGTCACGCGTGTCGAAATACTTGTCGCCGGCGCCACCTGGATGATCTCGCTGTTGATCGTCAGGCTCCCGCCGTTGAGCGGAATGTCGCCACTGATGTGAACGACGTCTACGCCGCCTCCGATCGCGACGCTAAACGCTTCGTCTATGGACAGGGATGGAGCATTGATGAGCGCGGGGGAATCTCCATTGACGATCAGCGCGCCGGCAAAACCAGGGTCAAGCCCTAACAGGTGAATCTCGTCGTCGCCGTCAAGCAGATTGAGTACGAGAGTATCGCTCGGGTTTTCGAACACCCACTGGCGTGTCTGCCATTGGCCTTCGCTATCCAGCGATTGAGCCGTCAACTGCATCTTACCCGGATCGGCGTGATTGCTCAGGGTGAGCACGTCTTCTCGATCGGTACCCTGAAAGACGTTGTCGACAAAAGTCGGAACGTCGGTAGCCAGCAACAGGCGATTCTCAAGTGCTTCGACCATTTGTCGGCGGAATACGTGGCGTTTTGAACGGGTCGACGAACGACGCGATCGGCTACGGTCAAACCACTTTTTTTTGCTCATCTGAGAACTCGCCGCCAAA
>JAGQPO010000481.1 GCA_020426665.1 Planctomycetales bacterium | reverse complement strand
GGAGAACCAATTGTCGCCGAACAACGCTGCCACTTGTGCACTGCAACCCAGTCGTTCCGATGCATCGCGGACAGTGACCATTGGCGTTTTGTCAAACAGCTGCAACGCTCGCCGTCGTCGTGTTTCATGCGGGCAAACATCGAGACGCGCCAATTGAACCTGTGCGCACCGTTCCCGGATTTCGTCTTGCGTCGGATCACCCGGACCCGGGACCGCACTGATCGCAGCAATCGCCGGCAATTCCCGTTTGTGAATCAGCGTTGGCCGGGCGCGGCCAATGTCAGCCCGTGCAACAACCCCGGCCCGGATCAGTTCACACAAGCGGGCGACATCAACGCCGGTCAGTTCCGCTACTTCGTGGGCGGTAAACAGATCCTTTCCGAAGTCAGAACCAGAAACGCGATTATTCGTCTTTCGGTTCTCGATCAAGTGAAGATCCGATTCCGCGATCGAAACCAACCGTTTCGGCCCGACGCGTTGGGACTCGACCTTCCCGGACTTGATCAACAAGTAAATCGTGTCGGTACGGACGCCGGTCCGATTGGACACTTCGTTAACAGATAGAAACACCATTGTGGGTGATTCTCCTTGCGCATCGTTTATGTGTGCGCATGACCAAGCCTATCGACACGCTTAGTAAGCCGGGTCTTGACTCCCGACCGAATAGGGCTTTACTCCCCGGACGATTCCGGATCGTTGCTTTGCGTCCATTCACGCATCGATAGGCTAGGTAATTTCCTTCGTCTAGAAGTCAAGATATCGGCATTGTCACCGACCGGATGAACAACCGGCGCGGTCAAGTCGTGAGGGTTACTAAGCCGACACGACAACCAGACAGAGGCCAGAGTTTGTGGTAATCGCCGGAATCCGTCAACAACAGTTTGGAAAGTTTTTCGCATTCGATCGAGCAACCCGATTTCATGCGTCTGTCGACCGCGGTCGTTTTCGGCGTCACCGGCCGTCGTCAACTTTGCCAGCTGACGCTCGATCGTCCGTCGGGGGTTCCAAGGGTGAGGTGCCCAGTTTGGTCGAAGCGAAAACGTGGCCGCTTGATGCCGGCGCAGAGGTAACTTGATTGATCGCCCCTTCTCTGGATTCAACGGTAGAAACGTTTTTTGAAGTTGCGCACCTATCACAACCCGAAGCGTGAGCAAGGGAAAAACGGTGGTGTCTGGTCCCTCGCTCACGCGTTCGGGCCCGTAAAAAAAAACCAATGCGCTACGCAAAATCGCAACTTCAAAGGCTACGGTTTGAGTCCCTCTTACGCTCCTTAACGCCGAAGGGCAGTTGCCCCAGCTTGCAAATGGCGAGAAGCAAATGGCGACAGTCTAGTGCGGTTTTATGGCAACCACCTTCTGGAGCGTCGTGGTTAATCTCCTTCCTCTCAATTCCCGATCCATCGAGGATGGCTTCGTAGATTCGCTTTTGACACTCCAGCAAATCGGTCCAGTCTTTTGGATTGACCGGTCCATTATCAGCAAACGTATTCGCAATCACGCTCCAATGGTAAATGAATTCCCCGAAATGAACCTCTATCTTCCGCGATTGGGTTTCGACATCGCACGGAAGGCTCCTGCCTGAAACAATCCTCATTCGTCGGCAGTCTTTTAAGAGTGCCAATTGCTCCTGGAAAAAGGGAATGGCGAGGTGCGTTGCATTTGGCATCTGGTTGCTCGACCTGTCGATACGGTCGACCAAATCAGTACAACGCTCGAACGCTGCAAGTTGATTTGCCATGACTTGCGATTGTGCGAGTTCCTTAGTGCTCTCCGCCGTCTGTGACATTTCCTTGATGCTTTGCTGTAAATGCTCCTGATTGATCCTAACATCCTTTCGCTGCTGCTCCAAACTTTCGCGTTGTTGTTGAATCGTTATGATCAAGGCGATGAATGCAAAGCCTGAAACCAGTACGTTCGCCAGCCCGAATGAATCCCCCAGCGCATTTAACTCGCTCGGAAATCCGAACGGCTCTGCCGGCTTGCCATAATCGTGCACACCGGCGCCGAATATGTAGAACACAAACCATGCAGCAAATGGACTAAGTAGTGCGAGGATTAACGCAGCCGCACCAATTAGTAAAAGCTTTGAATTTTGCATTTTGAAGAACTTTGCAAATCAGTTCGAGGAAACTAACAAGCATAGCTGTCGAACGAACCAGCGGATATTTTTTGAGCCATTACACTAACCCCCGGCCGCCAGTACCTCACTGATGGGTGTTTTCGATTGGCGGTTTGCGTTTCTTCACCGCTTGCTGATCGGAAAGGCAATGATGCTTAACTTTACTTGAACGCGGTACCAATGAACGAAATCCGAACGAACGTTGTATCCGCGGATGATCCATTCTGCGCCGTCACGACAAAATGAAATCCGTTGTCGTCAAACTCTACCTCGGCATTCTTGTTTTTGCCGTTCGCGATTGCCTGCTGAACGGCTTCACTCACCTTCTCTCGCACGGTGCGATTCGATTTAGTGGTGATTGCGGTCGGACGTTGCGACCAGCTTCTCCAAACAAGATCCGTCGATTCAGACGAAAGTGATTCGCCGACATCCACCGTGAACGTTGACCACGTCATTGGCGACGGAGCGACGTTCCATTCTGCTAGGCCATCTCGCGACACGACGTCACGCAGCCGGTCAAGCATGAAGTGAATGTCGGGTTCTGGAACGGAGTCCGGTACTGCGATCGTTTCAACCGCAGTTTCTATTGTAGAAGTCTCCGCTGGTACGACCGCGGGCTGATTCGCGTCACGCGAACACCCAGCGGCAAACAGCAACGCCAGCCCCAAAAACCAACTACCTCGCATAGATCGCTCCGATTGTCCGAAAACGTGTATTTGATTCACTTGCAAGACTCAAAGTGAAAGTCAATCTTCCGCCAACGTTTCAGGGTCGACTTGTGATGACACGAATGCAAAATCTTCGTCAGTCATTCGCAGTGATTCGTTGTACTCAAGCGCCTCGGGCTCGGCGATGTAATCAACCTTCCCATGGCATCGCTCAACAACTTGCGCGATTTCCTCGATCGATACGCGAAAGAACTCTTTGCGCATGTTTACTCGGTTTACTCGGCAAGTGGTAAATTCTCGGTGGAGTGCGGTCTCTAAAGCCGGTGCGTCGTCGCAGGATATCATCATGTGGACATCGAACGGAAACGGTACAGATGCGTCGCCCAGTTCCTTCACGCGATCAAGAGGTTCTAATCGACGCGTTAGGCCAATTTTAAAAACGCCTTCACCGAAGCTTCCGAAATTAGAAATAACGTAGACGTTTCCTGCTCGCGTTTGCTGAGCCATTGAGATTGCCCTCTGGGATCTAGCTTCTGCGTCAGCGAGTTTTTGCCTGAGTTCCTCAACCTCTGCAGAATGTTCGTCGTGGGTTCTTTCCAAAGCTGCGGCAATCGCCTTTTCAATGGCTCGTCGTTCAGCTTCTATACGTTTGAGTTCTTTCTCAAGTTCCCGTTCAGCTTTTTGCTCTTCACGGATCTTTTCCCGAATTCTAGCCTGTTCTTCTTTCGCAAACTGTGTTCGTACAACCTCCTCAAAATCGTTTTTCAGTTCGACTTCAAATTGTCTAATTGTGTCCTCATCGATCGGGTAGCCTTTCTTCTCACAGAACGCGACCATCTTCATAAAACGATCTTTTTGCGTGGTATAGTTATTTGGTGTGAGTTTTGACTTGATGCTTTTACGGACTTCAGTGAATAACCTTTTACTGATTTCCGATGCCGCTGACGCATACTCAGAAGCGGTTTCAAGTTGATGTGCCGCCTGTTCGCGATCAAGTTGGGCGTCATGCATCAGCAAATTATATTTATGCTCAAGTTCCGCTTGTTCTTTATCAAAACGACTGTGCAGTGCCGCGCGTTCAGCATCTACTAGCGAAGTAAAATTCGTGTGAAACCCCTTTAACGATTGAACGAGATTCAATTGCTGCTCTTCATGGAATCGAACACGTGCGTCAAGCTTTGCCGCCGCATCTTGCATCGCGTGCAACTTGCTTCTCGCATCCAAGAAGATGCTGACGCCAACGATTCCGGCAATGAATATCGCGCAGCTGATCGCAAAGAAAGCTGTTAGATTCCCCGAGATTAACGCAACAAGTCCGGAGGCCATCAAAGCAATGACAGCCGCAACGATCAAGACAATGATCTTTTGATCGGTCGCGAGATCGCGGGTTCTGGGTTTACCACTCTGATCGTGAATCTCGGGGATCGGTTCACGCGAGTAATTAAGAAACAAGACCCTTGTTTTGCAATTGGGGCATATCTGCGGTAGCTGGAATTTTTCAGCCGATGCCGTAACCTTTTTGCCGCACTCGGGGCACCATCTCGACTCTAAGTTGTTTGCATCACTCACACGTCCACCTCTGCCTTCGTGCATAATTCGACGGAAGTTGGACATAATAGATGAAACCGCGAGCCCGTGTCGCGTATAGGCTTGCCGGTGGCAAAAAGTTCTTAGTATCGGTCCATTCGTTGGGCTATGAACATTACGGACAGAATTGACAATTTCGAATTAAGCCGATCGCCGTATCCATTTCCGCCGGATGCGCGCCGTTGCTTCCGCGATCTCCGCCGGCGTCGGTAAGTAACCCAGTCGGTCGACCGGGGAGTCGTCGCGGTACTGGTCCCGCGGGAGGCCTACAATCCGGCACGCTTCGTCAACGGGAATTCCCCGGGCGATGAACGTTGCAACCTCGGAGCGCATCTCGTTTAAGGTGCCGGCGGAAATCTTCACTGCTGAATCCGGTCAGAGAATGCCCGAAGATTTGCCGCTGCCGTTTCGCATTTTTTCTGAAGTTTGAACAGTAACAGTTCAATGTCTTCGATGTCTTTTTCAATCGGTTCCCGTTCATGAACATCGGGGAATGCCTCCAAGATTCGTTTGATTTCGAGTTGATTCGATTTCAGCGTTTGCCGGCCGGTTGATATGCCAACCGTAGCGGCGTCCATGTATCCGGCGCATTGCGTCAAGACGTCCGCGATTGTTGCAGGGGGGCTATTGTTGGGGTCGTAAATCATCGGCCTCGCCTGTTGTTGGATGCTGCGGCCGCTTCGCGTTGCGCGCTGGACGGGCGCGTTGTTTGTTTGGTGTTCTTGGCGGTTTGTTCGGTGCTCTTGGCCGTTTGATTCGATGCGTCCAGCTGTTGCCGTTGCAGTTCAACCAGGTCGTTCATCGTCTGTTCCAGTCGCAAGAATATCTCCCGGTTATCAACCGCGGTGTTCAAATCAGCGTTGTAAGTCTCGGATGTGTTTCCGCTACGAATTCGACTGCCGTAGAACGAAAGTCGTTTATTGAGGCGTTCCAGGGTTTGAGGGTCTTCTTGAAGCGATGTGGATGAATTGAGTTGAAGGAAACGGGCTTCAATTTCGTTGTCGATGTTTTGAAGACTTGATTGTTCAAGTTTCGATACGCCACCTTCGAGTATCAACGATCGGCGTCGCGCCAGTTTGGTGATTGCGGATACCGATTCTTCGGTGGGCGTACTTCCGGATAAACCAAGTCCGTTGCTTACGCCAACTTCGTCGTAGTACGCTTGGAACCCATTCAAGAATCCATCAGGTTGGTTTTCCTTCAACACTGTCGCAAGGTCTTCACGTTGCTGACCGAGTTGTCCACCGTATGAATCGAAGTTCAAACGAATCGCGCGACCAACTTCGGACTTCGCCCGAATGAATGCCGTTTCCTGCTGTGGGGTCAAGAACTCAGTTTGACTCAGCAGCGAATCAACGATCGACGTATCCCGCCCCTTTCGATTCAACAGGTCATAGGTACCCTGTGCGTCCAGGAACGCAGTACCGCCACGGATCAGTTGTTCATTGGCGGACTTGAATCGTTGCTCACCAAAACTAAGGTTACCGAACGCCGCTTGGAGTTGTGGGTTGCTCTGAATGGCCTTTAGCTGATCGAACGGCAGAATCGGTGCTTTGCCTTCGAACCCCTTAATGTCGGCCGCTGCGATCGTACCGCGTAACTCGGCAATTCGCTTTTGATACTGCCGGTCGGCGCGGTTGGTCGAATCACGCAAGTCGGCAAGTTCGGCGGCGTCACGTTCAGTGAACTCAACCTTGCGGAGTTCGGTCAGCCTGCGTCGCAAGTCTTGTTGTTCGTAGCCAAGCGTTCTGTTTGTGTCCGTATCGAGCGTTCCGCTACGCTTCGCAGTCTCGATTTCCTGCAACCGCGCGTTGACCTTTTCGATTTGCAGGTTGTTACGATTGCTAGCCGCTTCGTTCGCGCTGAGTTGCTTCAACCGTAACCGCTGCCCGGCACTGATAGGGTCGTTCTGTTCGAGTTCTTCGAGTTCCTTTTTCGCCGCGGTTGCATCCTTGCCGATGTCTTTGAAGAACGACCGCATGCTAGCCATGAATTGAATCGCGGCCGTCTGCGATGCATCGCCTTGTGAATCGGCACCCGACTTCGTCATAGCCGCAAACAACGAAGAACCTTGACGCGCCGCTTCGGCTCGGAATTCTTCGGGGACCGCTTCGGCAGCCGCGATCTTCACGGGCGCAAGATTGCGGACCAACTTTCCAGGATTGACCACGCGTGATTGCGTACCGGTCAGCAGGATTTCCGCCATGTTGAGTCTCGCGTTTTGCTCGCCGCTTGCCCGCATCGAATCCATGATGGCCGCGGCCGTCTCGGACATCTGGTCCGGCGTCAAGCGATTCAGCCCGGCAGCGATTGGGAGAATTTCCCGGATCTGGGCTTCCGTCGCGCCGGCCGACGCGGTGTCGCCGAGTGCTTGTGTGATCGCTCCCAAGTCGGAGACAACCGCATCCTTTGCGATCTTCGGGACAAGCCTGGTCAGAAGGTCTTGTTGCGTCGCACGGGGGAACGCTGACAAGTTCTTCGACGCTTCGGTCTGGTATGTCGCAAGGTCCTTTTGCGAATCGGCCGATTGTCGCAGTGTTGCTTGGTGCTCTTGGATTCGACCTGATATAGCTTGAAATGTTTGTTGGACTCCGAGGTAGGCCGCGCCGATTGCCGCGATTTCCGTGACTGCATATTTTGACATTCGTTGGAACGCGGCGTTGCTGTCCTTCTCGTGGGTACTCAGCCCTTTTTTCCAATCACGGCCCGCCTGCGTCATCGCACTGACAATTCGTCTAGAATTCGATTCCGCGGCGGTACCGGTTTTATTGAGCCCGGCGCGCAGGTCATCGTCGGCGGCGGCCGCTTTCCGGAATCCGTCGAGTAATCGTTTTTCGTCGCTGGTCAGTTCAACGATTAAGGTCGCGCGATTCCCTGACATTGGATGAACTCAAAAGGTGGTGGTGATGGATTGCGGAAATACCCCGCGTTTTTCGGGGCCGGATCGCATGAACGCCGGTCGTTTGGGGGTGGTGGTATCGTTAATTTTTTAACGCGTCAGCACTAGCTGTTCGAGGAACAACCCGCTGGGCAC
>JAGQPO010000480.1 GCA_020426665.1 Planctomycetales bacterium | reverse complement strand
TCTTTAGCAGTGGTTTGTCGCAAAATCGCAACTTCAAAATTGATGGATTGGGGAAAGTCGGTCAATAAATGAAGGGTCAATAAATAGAGAGAGACATGTCGGAGCATTCTCACTACGTCACCATCTTTTGACCCACCATCTTTTGACACCAACCGCCTACTACAGCAGTTACTGTCGGACTGCCGGAATTTCGATGTAGCCTCTATAGTTTCTTTGCCTTCAGAAGGACGATCGTGTTCATTGTCACCTCCTGCAGCTCGGTCTGCTTGAACGTCTTGTTGAGGTACGGGATGTTATCCAGGATCGGAGTTCCCGTGACGTTCTGGGTCGTTTGCTTGGACTGGAAATAGGGGTCCAGCAACAGCGTTTGTTTCGGCAGCAGTTTTGCCGATGCCGACGCTTCTCGCACTTCATGACTGGGCATCTGGATCGTGTTTTGGCCGTCACCGATTCCATAGACATGGTGTTGTTGGACGTCGGCAACCCGCGATTGCTTGATCTTGGTTTGAACATTCAAAGCGTTACCATCGACGTCGCCCAGTACCGTGACGTCGGTGCCTTCACTGAGGACTTGAATTCCCGATTGGACCGCGACCTGTCCCTCGTGCTCAACTTGTTGAAGGTCCGCCAGGAACGAACGCTGTACTTGCTGTTGCATCGATGCGGCTTGCCCGTTGCCGGCAATGATGTTTGGCCGCGCGACCACTTTGCTGTTCCCACTCTCTTTGGCAAGCCCGTACAAGCGATCCAGTTGTTCTTGATTGATGACAGCGGTCGATACAATGCTGCTGGTCGTCACGGTGTGGCGACTGGAAAGTGACGCCTGGGCATCCCCGACCACATCATTCGACGGTTCAGCAACCTTGGTGATTCTTGTTTGAACGTTTTCGATGCCCAGTTCCGCGTAAATTTTGTCCCGGGTTTCGGAATCGACCGAAAGGATTTGGACCTCGAATTTGATCTGGTCGTTGGGGGCTTCAAAAGAAACCTTCTGTAGCAACCGTGACGCCACTGTTCCGCTGCCGACCGACTGGATCACTTTGCCATCGGCGAACGGGCTGGCAACTTTGGTCGGTGCTGCCGATTCGGGCGGATCCGCATACACGCCAACGGTCGATCCGAGGACGAGAAGAAACGTGGCGACGCTAGCAAAACGGTTCATTGCCATTGATCTTTCCGATGCTTTTTGGTTTCGAGTGAACTTCGAATAAGTCCATAGCGAAATCAAAGCATCAGCGGAAGTTCAATCGGCGATTCTGATTTCGACATCGTTCGGCATCGCCTTACGTAGTGCGTTGATGCCGGCGGGCGTCGTGTTGGGCTCGTTGAAAAATATGTTCTTAATCTTCGAGGATTTTTCCAGATGCATGATTCCCTGATTGGTCACGCGGTTGCCAACCAGTGAAAGCGAATCCAAACTCGGGAGGGATGCGATGTTGGTGATCGCATCATCGCTGATCCCTGAATCCATGATAAACAGGTATTCAAGTTTGGTAAAACTCGCCAGACGGCGCAAGTCGGCTGCGCTTAAATCAATGCCACTGAGAGACATCGCCTTGAGCATCTTCAGCGACTGCAATCGTTCCAGCGGTCGGCTGACTGATGCATGGGGCGATTCGAGGTCCAGGCCTTCGAGTTGTGTCAGCTGCGCCAGCGCATCAAGTATCGAATCGTCTACCTGCCGGACGACGAACGCCAACTGGGTGATCGAACTGTTCTGCAAATACGCCAGCCCGGTTGCGCCGACGCTGGTGTGCCGGAGTACTAATTTCGTCTGCTTGCCAAGGCGAGTGATAGGTTTCAGGTCATCGTCGGTAAATTGTTCGCCCTGAAACGTGATTTCACCGATCGTCCAATCAGTTCCTACCGGCAATTCGCTAGCGGTTTCGTAGGTTCGGGCAATATTCGCCAAAGAGATCGTACCGCCTCGGTTTAACACCCAATTCGCGATTGCTCGCTGGACTTCCGATTCCGATACCGATTCCGATTGCGTAGATGATGTGGGAGGCGTCGGCGACAGAGCGATGGGAACGTCTTCTGAATTGTGGGCCTGGTTTGTCAACGGGGCAGATTTCCACCAGACTTCGACCTCCTGGGTGTCGCCTTCGCGGATTCGAAAATGATCCGTCAAGGTTTCGACTCCCGACGCGGTCGTCAACAAGACGTAGGATCCCGGTTCCAACTCTTTTTCAGTTGGATCGCTTGTCAACGTGATCTTGTGCCGCTGGCCGGTTTTGGTGTTCTCGATGGTGACGACTTTGCCCTTGAGTGAGGTCGCAAATGTATCGCCGACGGTCTTGATCACCAGCACTCCGTTGTCAGTGTGGATCTCGAAAATCCCCAATCCAGAGAATGCCAAGAAACCACACAGGAGCACGCCAAGTGTTGCGAAAATGACCGATAACCGGCCGACACTGTTGTTGTCACGGGTGTCGTTCTTGAAGCGTCTCACGCCGTCATCATCATCATCGCCATAAGAAAATGAACAGTCACTTTCCCGTCCATCGATCGTTTCGGTCAGCGCTCCTGACGACAACTTTGATCGGGTGTCGGTTTTCGCAACATGCTCGCTGACAGTGTCAAGTTCAGCACGTCGAAGCAATTGAGAAAGCTGGGCCCCCATGCAGTACGGCGTGAGTGATTGTGCGACGCTGTTAGCATCAGCGATGCGTTGGGAGGGCACTTTGTCCATCGCCCGCATAATGAACTGGCAGAGATTGACCGGAACGTCTTTTCGCAATTCTGACAACTCCGTCGGTTTCTCGTTTGCAATTGCGTTCAGCTTTCTGAAGGTCGAACCATACTCCGGACCGTGAAAAACGCAGTGACCGGCCAGCAGGCGATACAGGGAAGCTCCCAGGGAATAGATGTCGGTCGCGGCGTCAACGTTGCCAGCGCCCGTCGCCTGCTCCGGCGACATGTAATCAATCGTCCCCATGATCCGGCCGGTCGCCGTCAACTCCGATTCGGCTTCACCGACTTGGTGTTCCAATCGCGCGAGTCCGAGGTCCAATAGCTTCACGACGCCGTCTTCGTTGATCATCATGTTCGATGGTTTGATATCTCGGTGCACCAAGCCTTTTGAATGTGCGTGGGCCAGACCGCACGCTGCTTGGCGAATGATCTCACAGGCGTCAGCAACGGACATCGGCTGATCCCGACCGGCGATGGACGATACCGTGAGTCCGTTGACCCGCTCCATCACCAAATAACTGATACCGTTCTGCTCGGCCGCGTCAAAAGCCTTAACGATGTTCGGATGGTCCAACTGACCAATTGCCTCCATCTCACGTGCGAAACGCGAAACCGATTCCTGGTTACTGACGAATGAATCCGGCAAAACTTTGATTGCAACGTTGCGCCGCAGCTTTTCGTGAAACGCGTCATAGACCGCCCCCATTCCGCCGCGACCGAGTAATCCGATGACTTGATAACCCGGGATCGATGGGATCGGTGGTGCATTCTGTCGATCGGTTTTTCGTCCATCTTTGGATTTTGATTCGCTCGACGACGGTTGCGGGTTGGCGCCCAACGCCGAGACCAAACGTTGCGACACTTTGCGCCAGACCTGTTCGTTGGGGTTGACGCGTTGTCTGTTAAAATGATCAGACGCCCGAACGTCCAGTTCGTTCAACGTTTGCATGCAGAGTTCGCATTCTTCGACGTGATCACTGACCTCCACAAGATCAACCCCTGTGAGACGTCCCTCGAAAAGGTCACCCAATCGAAGGCGACTTGGGCAACCTTGTTCGGGCACCCTTTTCCGGGTGAATCGGTTGTCATCGGCTGGTTGTGGCGACATTTCAGTCATCTTTCATCGGCGACATCTGATCTACCTGTATCGCCTTACGTAGCGCGATAACCATCGGCAAGGAGGTTTGAGCTTGACCGTTTCCACTGCGAAAGTCCGGCAAAGTTCCCCTATGGAATCTGCCACCAGCGCACCCAGTCGACTTTCATTTGGGGAGTCACCGCCGATCCGTAACCTCCGGCAGGAGTTTTCCCGGCGAATCGTCCGTCGCCGACTTGTGTCGTTAACAACAAGGTCTCCGGTGCCTTCGAAATCGCTTTCGTTGTCTGGAAAACCTGTACATTGTCGACGAAGATTGTGTAGGAATGGTCGTCCCACATTAAACCGTAGGTGTGCCAATCGCCCTGGACGTCTGTAAAGCTTGATTGAATATCCTTGAGCCGGACTTTTGATCCACAGGTGTGCGATATTTTTTCGCCCAAGGCCAATTCTTTCCAATGCAGATTCGTGACAAGTACGCCACTTAAGTCGACAAACTTGTTCGGACCGGCGCTTGTCATCCAAGTGGGAAGCGGAGCGGGCGAGCCGGAACATGGATTGGTCGATCCGAAATTTCCGTTTTTGGTCACTCTGGGCTTGTGTTGTTTCATCGCCTCCACAATATCAATCTCGGCTCCGAATTGTGCCAACACATCGTCGACGGGAATTGTTTCCTGATTTGTCGCCTCGATCGTTGAAAAGTTGTTGGTCGGAGATTGCAACCAAAAGGCGCCCCATTGTCCGGGTTCACTGTCAAATCGAATCCTTGCTTCGATGTAGCCGTAAACAAACTGGTCTTGGGATTCGATCCACCCGATCTTGTGGGGACTTTTCGGGTCGTTCTTGGTGCCCACATCGTTGTTGTCCGTGTAAACCTTCAGCTCCAAATTGCCGTTGTTTAAGTTGACACACGCGCTCTTGCGATGACCGCCTGGGAAGTTGTCCGACCTCCCATCGTTTCCGCGTCTGAGAAGCCATTTTGCAGGATCAATCGATCCGCCGTTGAACTCGTCAGAAAACGCGAGCTTGGTATAGGTGGCGGCATGACTCGGAGGAGTTGGAGTTGGAGTTTGCGCACCGGCGGAGTGAAACGAAACGACAGCGAGAATTGCAACAACCGAAAACGTCTTGTGCAACATGCTTCTTCCAGGGGTTAGCGGGAATTTTCGGAGAAGTAATTTAATCACCCAAACGCCTTGAAAACCAAATGGTTTCACCTGCCGTGGACTCTGGTCCTCGGGAGCGGCTGGATTCGAAGAACAACAGCTTTCCGTCTCCGGTCAGAGTTGGAGATTCTTCGTCGGCGGTACTGTTGATTTGCGGACCCGCGTTGATCGGTTCACCAAACGGTTCGTTATCTGATTGGCGGACACAGACCCACAGATCACGACCGCCGGAGGTTCCATAACGATCAGAAACAAACCACAATTGGAGCCCGTCAGCTGTTAAAAACGGCGACTTGTCGCGACCGTTTGAATTGATGGACAGTCCCAGCGACGTGATTTTGGAAAAAGGGTCTGTCACTGTCACGCGACGGGTAGTCCATAGTTCTTCTTTTTGTTTTCGGCCCTCTCGCTCCGAAGCAAAAATCATTGTCAATCCGTCCGGCGATAATGTTGCTCCCGATTCCGATCGGATCCCGTTCAGCATCCCCTCGATCCGCGTCGCTGCCGAGAATCTGTCACGTTTGGATTTGCGTGTTGAAACATAAAGGTCGTTTTTTCCCGCGCCGCCTCGATGTGACGAAGAATTGAATATCAATGAACACTGGTCGGCGGACAAACAGGGGTCGGAGTCCTTGGCTTCGGAGTTGATATCGGGACCCAGGTTAACGGGTTGGCCGAAGGGTTGGTCCGTTGAATCTCGCATCGTCATCCAAAGATCCGTGCGTCCATATCCTCCGGCCCGATCCGATTCGTAGATCAACAACAATCCGTCCCGCGAGATTTCCGGGCGGCTAACGATTTCGTCGTCCAGCTTTGGAAAGCCCAGCGGAATCGGGTCTGACCACCGTCCGATCACCTCTTCAGGATCAATACTCTTGTGTGGCGGTTCGATTAACATCTGTTTCGGTGCGATGGTTGCGGCGACATGATCGCCGGCCGTGGTCGGCGATTTGCCCTGAAACGTCATCGTGACTTCGCGATGTCCTCTGGACTCAATCGAAAACACTTCGGTTTTGATGGGCCGGCCGTCTTGGGACAACGTGACTTTGTATTGTCCGGGTCGGACACTAACGGTACTGCTGCCCTTTCTACTGAATGAAACATGATCCCCGACAACGGAAACATCGATGGCCGGATCGGACACATCGATGACGATCTCACCGTCCGGACGGACGATGCGAATCACCTGCGTTGTCAGTTGGGTCCAACCCAGCGACTCAGACGCGGTCAGCAACAGTACTACGATTGTCGCGGCGGCAAAAAGGGGAGCCAAATACTTCCGAGGATTCGACGGTGCGCCTGCAGGTCGCGCGATCGCACTTGGTGTCAGCGTTTCACTAGATGCAAGTTTTGCCAAGCGTTGCTGAACCTCGGCGGCCGTCTGAATACGCTCGTCTGGATCTTTGCGGAGCATCGCATGAATGATTGCGGCAAGCTCCTGAGGGATGTTGTCGACACAGTTTCCAATAGGCTCTTCCGGTTGGTCGCAAAGTCGCCGAATGGTTGAAACAACTGAATCCGCTTCAAAGGGAGAGTGTCCGACGCAAAGTGCGTAGAGCAGACTGCCGAGACTGAATAGATCGGTTCGCTGATCAACTGGCAGTCCCTTGGCTTGCTCGGGCGCCATGTACTTCGGCGTTCCGATCGCTTTACCGGTTTCCGTCAAACCGTCACTCTCGGCCTGATAGGCAAGTCCGAAGTCAGTGATTTTCGCGCGTCCGGTTGTCCGTTCGAACAAGACGTTGGCCGGTTTGATATCGCGGTGAACCAATCCGGCGGAGTGTGCCGCATCAAGTCCCGCAGAAATCTGCTGTCCCAACCGTATGACTTCTGATGCACTTAGCCGCGATTGGGTATTCAGCATTTCTCGCAGCGTCCCACCGTCGATCAACTCCATCACCAGA
This sequence comes from Planctomycetales bacterium, assembly GCA_020426665.1. Classification (GTDB taxonomy): domain Bacteria; phylum Planctomycetota; class Planctomycetia; order Pirellulales; family Pirellulaceae; genus Stieleria. The sequence goes on along the minus strand of JAGQPO010000480.1, from coordinate 20,309 downwards.
TAGGGTCTCTCACGCCATTGCCCGACCGCATAGATCGTGACAAGGTGATCGTGGCGAACAGCGGCGGCAAGTTGGGCTTCGCGGTTGAATCGCCGGACGTGGGCTGGATTTCCGGACAACCTTGGCGACATGACTTTGACGGCAACGACACGGTTCAGCCTGGGGTCACGTGCTTTGAAAACGACACCCATGCCGCCTTCACCCAACAGTTCGATGATTTCGTAGCCGTCAAGCAATCCGATCACTTCTGGCAATTCGCTCGGTGCCAGAAAGTCGCGAAATGCAGACAACTGCTCCGCATTAGACGAACACACCTTTGCACCCGAGACCTCGGTGGCGTCATCAAGCGACGTCACGGGTGTGTCTGTTTCGCTGCGTGCGTCGGTGTGGAGATTTGCAAACGCATCCGATTGTTTGCTGCCGGGTTCATTGCCGATTTCTGGTTCCCGAACCAGCACGCTTGCCAGTCGATCCGCAAACTCGCTCCAATTCGATCGGATCGACACGGGAGCCGCAGGGAGGACAGCATTGCGTCGTCGCACGACGATTGATTCATTTTCCGCAAGTTTTTCCAACGCATTCTGACACCGCCTGCAAGATTCAACATGATCGATGAGGTGCGACGAGGACGCCGCGTCCAGGCGTCCTTCCAATAACGATTCAAGTTGTACCGGCGTCGGGCAGCTCATGAATCCACTCAAAATAGGTCGTGTCGTCCGTTGTTCTCTTCGTAAGGATTACGCTGCTGCCACATCGAACCTACGGAACAAAACTCGAAGATTCGCCAGATTTCAACACGCGATCTTATCGTCCGAGGCGAAGAAATGCATTTCGTTTGGGTTCCGTCATTGGTTTTCCCTCCCGATGGACGTGAGATCCTTCCTGGCTCGGCGGGAGAAAAACAAACGATAATTGAAGTGATCCAATGCGTCCGAAGCACTGTAATATATTCGACGTCCGTCTTGTGACAGATGGGCTGCATGGGTCGAACCACCATGGAAACGGTTGATTTCCAACAGAACAGGCGTTGTGAAAACGGAACGCTCCGAATCCCAGGAGCGCCGTACGAGCTGGCGTCGAGAGGCCAAGGGATTCAAAACGTAGGTTGTGAGGCAGGTTTTTCCGTCGGACGTCAGGCAAGGTTCGACTTCGCGTTTCGGTGACTCGACGAATGGGACCGTTCGGGGACGCTCAAATGCAACCTTGCTCGATTGACGCGTCGTAACCATTTGCGTTCCCCATTGGGACTCGTGAAACGATGTAAACATCAGTGTGCATCCGTCCGCCGAAAGCCAGGCGCCGTTTTGTCGCTCGGGAAGTGCAACGGACCTGATCAATTCAGGATTCTGAAACTCCTGGTCGATCGTCTCGCGGCGGAACAGGTACAGGTTGGCATCATCATTTTGCTGTTCGCCGATCCAAAAACTGCACACAAGATTTAATCCGTCTCCGGAAATCGCGGGCGACTCACACTTATTGGGATTCAATTTCAAATCGAGCTGTGACGGGGTCCCGAATGGCTCGGAAATCAATTTCCGTGTGCTGATATACAAGTGTTGATAACTGTTAAAGACGAGCGTCAGTTCGTCGCTGGTAAGCGTAGGTGATACCAGCTTGTCGAAGCCCGAAAATTCAATGGGTTCCGGATCACTCCACTGCCATTCCGGCGATGACAGGATTTCCGTTGGGGAGACTTCATTCGATTTGATGTCATTTGGCTGCATCAACGAACGCAGTATGACAGTCTGGTCATCACCGCTTCGCCAACGCACTACCATTATCAATCCTATCAGCACGGCAGTGACGACGGACAGGGCGATCAGATTTCGGCGGCGACGAATCGCAGAACTCGACCAAGTGCGATCATCCTCGTCTAGATTGCCGAACAACCAGCGACCGAAAGATCGTTGGCCGGAATCTCGGTCGGCTGAGATCACACCGCCGTTGCCGGTCGCACTTTTAGCCACCGTTTTGCACAGCAGTCTCAGATTCGACGAACGACAATACACTTTGATCTGGCCGGCCAACTCGGCCGGATCGTTGTATCGCTCATTCGGGTCAGGTGCCATCATCCGCTGGATAATCGAGCCCAGGCCCGACGGCAGGTCCTTCCGAACGTTCGACAAAGGAATCGCGTTTCCCTGGACGATGGCATTCAGTTTGTCCGACGGTTTGTCGAATCGGTCGCTCGGGTACGGAGCGTGCCCGGCCAGCAAAAAATAGGCGGTCGCGCCCAGGCCATAAATATCGACCTGAATCCCCAGTTCACGAGTCCCCTTGATTTGCTCGGGCGACATAAAGTCCGTTGTACCGACCAGGTCACCGGTCAAAGTTAATTCGTATCGCTCGTCATCCTCGTACCGAATGGAGCGTGCAAGGCCGACATCCAACAATTTGACTTGCCCAGCGGTGGTGAGCATCAGATTCGCAGGCTTGATGTCGCGATGAACCACTCCATGTTCTGAAAGATGCTCGAGTGCGGCGGCGATTCTGACGACGACTTCGCACACGTCTGCGATCGACAGCAGCCCTGATATTCGAACACAATCCCGTAAATCGAATCCGCGAATCAGTTCCATCACGATGAATGGTCGGCCGCCAATTTCTCCGGCATCGAAAGCACGCACGATGTTTGGGTGAAGGAGCTTTCCCGAAATCGCGATCTCTCGAAAAAATCGGTTACGCCGTCGTGTGTCGTCGATCACACTTTCGGGTAGACACTTAATTGCAACCTGGCGTCGCAACTTGATGTGGGTCGCTCGATAGACGGCGCCATTGCCGCCGCTGCCTATCAGAGACTCGATTCGATAGCCGGGAATCGAAGGAAAATGAAAATCCGCAACGCTCACAACTTCGCATTCCCCCGGTGAATCCGATTCAGGGTGAATCAGACGTGTCGACCGTGCACACGACACGGAAACCCAAATACACGGAAGCCTCGTCCGCACCGGCTCTCTTCCGCGAAGGCGAAGCGGTACGTGCGGGAGTCGGATTGTTCCAACAACCCCCTCGAATTGTAAACTGCTCGCCTTCATCGGGCCCCAGTGGATCTGCCAACGGTGAGTTGCGGTAGTACTCCGTATCAAATCGATCACGGCAGAATTCCCAAACGTTCCCGTAGACGTCATAGAGTCCCCAAGCATTCGGTTGCAACTGGGCAACCGGGTTGGTCAAATCCGGCGAATTGCCGTCGAACCAACCGTGTTTTACGAGTTCCTCCGGTTCGTTGCCAAAGTACCAATGCGATCGACTGCCCGCCCGTGCTGCGTATTCCCACTGGGCTTCGGTGGGCAAATCAAACATTCGTCCAGGGTACAGCTCGTTGAGCCATCGACAAAAAGCGAGCGCATCGTTCCGTGTGATGTTGACAACCGGATGATCATCTTTTTGCTCAAACTTGAACGAGCGATGCCAGACGAAGCGACTGTCAGGGACCATGACGCCCTTGACGAATCCCTTCGCACGTCCCGTCCTTTCTGCATCGGTTTCAAATCCGGTCGCCGCGACGAATTCTCGGAACTGCCCCACCGTTACCTCGCATCGCCCCATCCAAAACGGCTTTGTGATTTGCACCCGATGTCGGGGGCTCTGCGATTCGACAAACCGCTGCACGTACAACCAGTTTTTCGCATTCCAGAAGTGCGAAATCTCGTTCAAGTCAGAACCCATCATGAATTCACCAGGGGGAATGAGCGTCAACTGCAGCTGATTCCCCGCGGGCAAACTGACGACCGATTGCGATTCCAACCCATGTTCCGCTGCCCATTGTTGTTGAGAGCGTCGCGCGGCGTCCTGTTGTTCGGTCGGGTCCTGTTGTTCGGCGGGGTCCATGACGCGTGCCGAAGTTGTTGTCGAATTCGATTCGATTTGCGATGACGTTACAATCTCCATCAAGTCCGTCGGCGACATCGCGTGATCAAGTGGGTCAACCAATTGGGGTCCGTTGTTCTTTGGGTTACCCTGTTCGGAAGACCTTGGCGAAAGCAAACTTGACAGGGGTATTGCGAGGACAACCGCCAAGCCGATCGCTCCGAAGGCCAGCAAAGTCTTCACGATGATGTTCGGAATCGATCCGCCAAAGTCGACGTGGTTCGATCCGTCACCCCGGTCGGAAAGAGCGTTCACGAGATTGGTTGAACGTGTCGACACCGACCCGTGAATCTGCTGTGTCTCCTCGGTCTCGCCATCCGTCGAATCGTCGTTGTCCACACTGTTTTTTGCCAGTGCCGACAGGTCGGCGCCGACCGCATAGGCCCCGATCGTGTCGGCGATCTGAGCAGGGACGATGGCCCGCTGCTCGGGGGACTTGCTGAGCATTCGCATGACGATCCGATCCAACGGTTCGGGAACATCGTCGCGGAACCAGCGAAGCGATTTCGGCTGCTCATTCTCGACCGCGTTCAACTTCGCTAAGATCGACTGATGTTCTGGAGTTGCAAATAAGGGGCACCCGGCGATCAGGCGAAAGAGAGTTGCGCCCAAGCTGTAAATGTCCGAGGCGGCATCGATTTGGCTAGATCCCTCCGCTTGCTCCGGAGACATGTAATCGAGCGTGCCAATGATCTGGCCGTCGTACGTCAATTCACTCGTGTTGAATCCACCGTCATCGGACAATCTGGCAAGTCCAAAATCCAGCAGCTTCACCACACCCTCGCTCGAAACCATCATGTTGGACGGCTTGATGTCTCGGTGGACCAATCCGTTGTCATGTGCATGCTGAAGCGCGACGGCGGCCTGACGTATGATTTCACAGCTGTCTGCGACGCTTAAACGACCGTGTTGACGCACGATGTCAGAAACATTGCGTCCCTGAACCAACTCCATGACGATGCAATGAGTCGAATTGTGATCGGCCGCGTCGTACGCTTGCACAATCCCCGGATGATCGAGTTTTCCAATGGCTGCCATCTCTCGAATGAATCGTCGCAACCGCTGCGGATTGGCACTCGACGCCTCAGGCAAGATTTTGATAGCGACAGGTCGATCGAATTGGACGTGGATGGCACGATAGACGGCCCCCATTCCGCCACGCCCGATCAATCCGAGGATTTTGTATCCATCCACCTCGGGGAGTGAAGATTGCGGTGCGACCGAGTCACGTGCAGCGAATCTCTCCTCCGCTCGCGTCGCTTCGACAATTCGTCCTACAAGTCCGGATAGCACGGCATTCCAATGCGCCGACAGTTCCCGCGTTTTAACCTCGCCGACAAGTCCATCACACGGGTTATCGTCCCGGAACAATCTCTCAAGTGTGTCCTGGCAATCGGTACACTGTTCCAGGTGGTCGACAACCGTGTCATCGGTGGGCAGCGTAGGGTCGCTGGCAATGGACTGGAGCTGATCGAGTGGCGGACAAGAACGTCGGTGCGCTGGTGACGGGTTGCCCTTCATCGGTCAGTTTCGCTTGAATCGTCGACATTTTGCGTAGATAGAATGAACGTCACAAACGCCAGCTGGTCTCGGTCAGCACGAACGAATGATTACCCTGAGACAGTGCAATAGAGTTCATCTCCTTCAGCGGATCAACCTTGTGCGTAACTGCTCAGAATCCTTTTCCTCGAGCCTGGCAATTTCGTCACGAATCATCGCTTGGATTTGGCTGCGTGTCGTATAGACGGTTGCGATTTTCATCTTAAGCTCTCTTGCGACATCGACTCCCTTGGCGCCTTCCTGAGTCATTCGTTGCCAAACGGCGAATCGCTCGCTGCTCACTCGTATTTGAACCTTACGAATCGCTTCCTCCAACAATTCCAAGTCGAAGGCGTCCTCCAGTTCGTCGATTAGCTGTTTCCTAGCTTCCAGTTTGCCGAGTTGCTCCAGAATCACGCTTCCATCGGCGAGATCTTGGCGCTCGCGAAAAAAATCAGTCAACGCATTTTCGGTCACGCGGCGTAGCCAACCCCGAAACGACTGATTGCGATCGTATTGGAACGAGCCAAGCTTGCGAGCCAGTTTGACCAGTACGTCTTGAGTCACGTCCTCCGCATCGGTGGCTTGCAAATTTCGATTCAAGCACCACGAATAAATTCGATAGCCGTATTGATCAACAAATTCACGCCACGCGTTCTCGTCGCGTTCGTCGTGCCGGATGCGCAGCAACAAACTTACGTCGGTCGAAGAAACAGCCTCTCCGGAGTGCATTGTCATTTCACCTCTGTAAGACGATTTTTTGCCTCAGATCAGATCGTACTACAGCGGAGAAAACTTTTCAGCAACGATTTTCGGGATCTTTAGCGGCTTTACGAAGTGGGACCGCAAAACCTACGGGCAGATCCAAAATTTTCTTCAAATTTTTCACGCGAGGCCGATTTTCCATGAGGGGCAATCGGCGACTTGCGTGAGCGCGGCCGGGCGATTTCACTGTCGAGCGCCTTTGCGGAGGAACCGTCCAGAAGCCCCGATTGGATCTCCGCAAAAAGTCTGAGTTCGCTTCGTAGGTTTACGGCGGCGAACCCGTAAAGCGTTTAGCAGACGGTGCGTCACGATCCGGCGGAATGGAATTCCACGTCGATTGACGCACCCTCATTCGAACCAGGGACGGGCAACTTTATGGGTTCCAAGAAAGAAACATGAAACGAACACCCGGCCGCAACAGCAGCAAGAAACGCCGCGCCCTTTTGAGTCGCCTCCACCGCAAGACCACAACGCAAAAACGCAGCAAACTACTGCCGGGCATGGAACGGTTGGAAGATCGGCGGTTGTTGGCGATCGACATACCGGTCAATGCCAGCAGCTACGAGCCGAAGGCGGTCACCGAGGATGCGACTTACAGATTCGAGCCAAATTGGGGCCAAGTCACCATCGACAAAGGGATCGCGGAGGGCAACGACCGTTTCAATTTTTCGAACGTCGGATCGTCAGTCAACGTCGTCATCGCAAAGAGCGAGACCACGGCACTGTCGGGCACCAATACGGTATCGGCCGAGGGCGATCTTAGGCCCGAGAGCATCACACTCTCAAATGAAAGCGACGTCGTCACGATTCAGAAGGGAGGAAAATTAGAGGGCAATCTGCTGGGAGGCAGTGGGGTTGATGTGCTGAACTACTCCGATTCGGAAAAGCCGGTCACGCAACCAATAACCGTTAACCTGTCGACGACCCCTACTCGCGCAACCTTCATCAGCGGTGGAATTCAGAACATTGAAATCGTGATCGGCGGGGCCGGAGATGATCACGTAACCGGGATCAGCAACGCCACCAATCGCCTAGCCGGAGGTAAAGGAAAAGACACGCTGTCCGGCGGCGAGAAGGACGACTTATTGGTCGGCGGTATCTCACCGTCCATAAGTTTTTTTGACACCTTGACTTTGTTTGGGAGTTTGGCGTTCGCACCGGCCAACGCAACGAACGCAGTTGTTGTAAGTAACTTGGAGGACGACACGCCGGCAACGACGTCGCAGCTGTCCAAAGATGCGGACGAACTCAGGGGCGGCGGTGGCAACGATGTTCTTGTTGGAGGCCGTGGCGATGACCAGCTATACGGCGGAACGGGAGATGATGCCCTATACGGAGGCGCCGGCGACGACGCCTACTTCTTCGAAGGCGTTTGGGGGACCGATTCGATCTATGATGACGACGGCGTATCGGAACTCAATTTCGCAAAGGCCGATGCGGCGCTATCGGTGCTTCATTCAACGGGCATGCTGACTATCTCATCGGGTGACAACACGCTTGATGCTGCGAACCTGTCGGCGAGTCAAACCACGATCATCGGAAAACCCAATGCAGACAACTTTGTTGCATTTGCAATTTTACCAACCGAAAAGGTGACGTTGGGGTCAACGATATCGACGAGTCGATGGAATGTTGATCTTCAAAACCTGAACGACGACTTGACGGTCGTGATCGACAAGGTTTCGGGAGTGAATCGCACTGTGATCCGTGATTCACAAGGAATGGAACGAATCGTTGTCTACGGAACCCACGATTTGCTTGGCGGCAATGGAAACAACACCTATTCCTTCGTCGGGGATGCGACGTTGACGGGAAAGTTGACAGGCGGTTCGGTCAGTCAGCCTGCGGGAAGACTCAACACACTCGACTACACAAAGTATCGAGACGCTGTCCAAGTCAATCTCACTAGCGCACCGATTACGAATGTCCAAACGACGAGATTCTCTGAGGAAAAATCCGTATTTTCAAATGTTGTCGAGGCCGGTGGTGTTCTGCCATTTTCGGAGCGTTGGACGTTGAGCGCGATCGGCAGCACTGGGGCAATGACATTCAGCATCGGTTCGGAAACGAAGAAAATACACTACTCATTCATCGCCGACGGTGATGGAAAAGACTCTCAAGCACTGGTCGATGCACAATTATTTCGTAGAGAGCTGGCACGCTTGATTGGTCGAAACGATTTTACGGTGGTGAAGTCGTACGAAAACGAAACAACTAGCTTTATTGTTGCCTTCGATGACCCGGTAGTCGACGCGGAGGCAATCTTCAGCTTTGCAAAAAGCAACATCGGCGGCTGGGACAATGCATCCCGTTTCGGACGCACGTCGAATGACACAACGATCGATGTTTATACTGAAGCGACGTCCGGAAATATTACATTGCCGATCCATTTCGAAGACAAGGAAAATCGGTCGCGGTCAATCTTTGCGATTCCGTTTGATGCACCGCCGGAATACATCAAGAGTCGAATCGAAGACATGGCATCGGTGTACCAGTGGGATGTCAAGCCTCGTGCGCTGGTTAGCGGAATGGGCACGAAAGATTTTCCTTGGCGTATCACATTTGCAAATATGGGAAGAGTGTCGATTCAGCCTTCGCAGGAGGTTCCCACCATTCTGGTCCCGGCAATGTCTGCAACCGGGATAGGCAATGGTGCGACCGGAAAGATTGACAAGATTCATGCCGTTAAGGGAACCGGTGAAGACCTGGACCTAATCTACGGTCCATCAGCGGATCAGCACGTGATCGTCGATGATCTCGGTGGCAGTATCCCTGGTGTAATTGACGCCCCGAACGCGACCCTCGAATTCACGCTGCAAAAAAAAGCGGGGCAAGTCACACTGCGGACAGGTCAGCCGGTGCGTTATCTTGCGACCGGCGAATCGATCCGCGGACTGGATTCCAATACGGTGTACTACATCTCGGTGAACCTGGGAGACGGTGGTAATTCAAATGAAACAGAGGTATCCGTCCAGTTCTTTCAAAGAATTGAAGACGTTGTGAATGCCGAAAAAGCAATCAAAATCGATTTACCGACGGATGCGGCGGCACGACATGCATTTTATGAGGTATCCGAATTAAATGGCGGTGATGGAGATGATCGGCTGATCTCGTTTGTGCCCTCCAATGCGATCACTCGCACCAACGACGGTTCAGTTCTCTACGGTGGCGGCGGCCGAGATGTTCTCACAGGCAGTAACGGCGCCGACTTCATCGACGGTGGAGACAATGACGACACCATCTATGGCGACGGGAGTCACAACGCCAGCAATGTCGGGGACAATGGACGCGACATCATCCGCGGCGGAAGCGGAAATGATTCGATCTACGGATACATCGGCCCCGATTTTCTGGACGGTGGAACGGGCGATGATACCTTGGTCGGAGGGTCTGGGAGCGACGTGGTTCGTGGTGAGGGTGGGAATGACACGCTTGCCGTGATTGAACGTGGTAACGCGAACGATTACGACCAACTCTTGGGTGGCCCTGGAAACGACACCTATCGTTTCACTGGAGAATGGGGCATTGCCAGCGTCGACGAAGGCAGTGGGAATGGCCAAGATACCATTGACCTCTCCGATCGCAGTGACAGCTATGTCCACGTGCTCAGCAACGGCGCGCTTTTCTCAACCGGCGGCTACCTGGACGGCGATGTTGTGCGCACGGCAAGTCCAGCCGGCGGAATCATTGAACTCAATACAAATTTCAATCAATTGGAGGGACGCAAAAAATCGCCTGGCGATGTCGTGACGAAAGTCGGTTTCGGTCTCCATCAATCCGCAATGGGCACGCCGAACCTGGAAACGCAGAATGGCAGTGGCGTACCGCAAGATGAATCCAACGCCATCCTGAAAGCCGTTGTTCCGTTGGCGACAGAGACTGCGGCCCCGACCGTCGACGACGGCCTTTTCCGACTGCAGCACGCTCTCAGCCTTGCGATCTACATCGATTTGGGAAGTACCAAGCGACGCATCGATTTCACCTTGCCGGCTGATGGGTATGGAAACCGTCAAACCGTACAAAACGCTTTCATTGACGAAGTGTACCGTTCGATCGGCGGTCCAGAAGGCCAAAGTCTTCAGGGACGAATTAACTGGCTCGAAAATGAAATCGGTCTTCGTATCGAACTCGTTAAACAACACGTGGGATCCGCCGTAAATACCCTTCAAATCACCGCCTTAGCGGATGGCACTCGCGACGTCCTGGGAAACGTCATGCCGGCACAAATTGCATTGACCGCGAACGTGGCCAACACGGTTGTCGCTGGATCATCGTCGGCATCAAGTTTTGGCAACGTCGAACAACTCATACCGAGCACCGGTGCGAATACGTTTGTGTTCGGTAATGAGTATTGGCAGGCTGGATTGTTCGCGGGGATCGATTCACTCGGCGATGTATTAGGTCTGGTCAACCCTTTCAATACTGGGAACGCCGCGGAGGACGGACTGCGAATCGACACGTCCGCGCTCGTCGCCAAGGAAATCGGTGCCGGTCAACCACTGACCATCGACCTGCGCGCCGTTAACACGGAATTGGAGTTTTTCTTTTCGAAGGCAGATCACGGTGACGGGGTCAAGTTGACGATCAAGACCGTCTTGGACGCGAATCTCCCCTATTTTGATTTCGGTCCAAAGCTTCGGTACAACTCGGTCGAATTTTCCAACGTCGGTCCCGACACGGTTCTCTATACTGGACGCTACAAGAACACCATTACGATCGAAAATGGCGTTCAATTCGACGGTAGTCTGATCGGCGGTGATGGCTATGGGTTCGGTCCTAACATGGCCGGCCGGGCATTTGACCAGGCTCGTTGGCTGCTCGAGACGGCAGAGCAAGCGACGTACGACTTTCCCAACGTGACCGCCGACATCGGTTCATTTCTCTACGAAGTTGAAAACACTCTTAAGTACTCGCAGTCTTCGCTCAGAACGCACGTCAATCTGCAAACCTTGGCGAGCGCTGGCGACGCATCAACAGACGAGAATGTTGTCGGGGCCGCAACCGATTTGTTGACGGCGAATTGGACTCCCGTCTTTGACGTGATACCAAAACTAAACAAAACCAGTGGGTTGTCGGGACTGACCGACAACATTGGTGAAGAGCACCTCGGTGAAGTGGTCGTCAAGAGTGGTCTGAACTTTGTGCGAGGGACGGATTGGAATCCGTACAAAGACGTCAAGGATGCGGTCACCAGCGGGGACGCGTTGGACAAGCTGGTCGGCACCTACACCAGCATCTTTGGCGGCGCCGACACGATTAGTGTTGGTGATTCGATCAATTCCATCACTCCAGGCTTGCACTTTCTTGCGGGTGGGACTGGCGCTGACACCTACCAGTTTCGCACTCAGTTCTGGGGACTTGCGGCAATTCTTGAGCCGCCGGCTTTGCAATTTGATTCAGCCGAGGGTCAAGAAGAAGTAACCAACGCCGCGGGTACTCTGAGTTCGTTGCTGCTCGCCGACACTCTCGACATGTCGGGAGTGTTCCAAGATTTGCACTTTACGGTGCTCGAATTCAGTACTGAAGACTTAGGCGTGATTACTGAAGCTTTAAAAGTATTTGGAGCGGATGCCGATGACGCGCTCAATGCGATCACAGCGTCGCCCGTTCAGTTTGGCAGTTCGGTCGTCATTGTAACGCCAGGAGGAGCAGACGGAGAGTCACTACGCAACCGATTGCTGCCTTTCTTTTCAGGATTCGAAGATCCGGTACCAAGTGACAGTACCTTTGCCGATGTGGTTCAATCAGCGATTGGGAACCTGAATATCGCCCTCGCATTCGGGATCGAAAATATCGTCGGAGGGCGAGGCAAAAACACGATCCAGTTGGTCAACAGGGCGACTCTTCAAGGCAATGTTGCCGCCGGATCCGGCGGAAGCATCAACATGGACTACAGCCGGTTCAATCCGGCGTCCGGCATCACGACGGATCTTGGTCAAGATCAAGACAGCGGTGGAATTCCCGGTGATGTGGCCGTCCTTTTTGACGGTGTGCCTCAGCTACAGGCACTTTTGCCGACTGCACCATTGCACTGGGGACGGACAGAAAACTTAGGGGGACTGTTCGGAGGTCAATTCGCCATCGCCGGCGGAGGTGATGTGATCGGTACGGACTTCAACGACAATCTAAAAGGTAATAGCACCGAAACAAATTCGCTTTCCGGCGGGAAAGGAAATGACACGCTTTGGGGCAGAACGGGAAGCGATGAACTGGAAGGTGGAGAAGGAAATGACACCTTGTACGGAAATGATCCCTCCGATTCCGTCGACGGTTCAGACGACAATGACCTGCTTAACGGCGGCGATGGTGATGATTCGATATTCGGTGGGCGCGGCAACGACGCGTTGATCGCTGGCCCGGGAAATGACAACATTGACGGCGGTTCGGGAACCGATGTTTATATCCCAGATACGGATGCAAAGTTACACGTAAAACCAGCTTCTGGTTCGGACCTTGTCGGATTCGAGGTCGACATCATTGACCACGTCAGTGAGATTCGGATCAATCGCGTGTTTTCGTCGAAAACGGTTGGTTCAGGAAACCCAGACAAAAATGTCTTCGGGCTTAGATTGCCGGCTGATAATTCCAACTTTGAAGTTCCGTCGGAGACGGCGTTCACAATCAATCCGCTGGATTTCAATGGGACTTCCGCGATGGGGCATTCATACGATGTCAACATTTCGGACGCCGAGCGACTCTACTTTGGAAATTGGAGTGCATCGAAAACATGGTTGGGTGCTTTCGCCAACGGTGCTCAAACTGTCAGTTTCTACTCCTCGGCGATCGACACAACCTCCATCAGCCAGCCCCAAGATCCAATTCTTACCTTAAACCTTAATGGACTTTCTGCTGAGATCGTCCGTGATACGTTTGGCTGGACCAAAGACGATCCAAATCAGATCCCATTGGCACTTGCCGATCCAATGTTGGCAGAGGATTCGGACCCTTTGCCAGCTGGCGCACCATTGGGCACACACGAATCCCTGTTGTTGGACGGTCTAACGCAGTTTGCCACTTGGTCTGAAGGGCTGGGAACTAAGATCGGCCAGGAGATTCAAAATGTCATTCCGCTACCCTTCATTGACACGGGATTGCAGAGTCTGTGGCAGTCAACCGGAATTGGCACAACGATCAGCAGCACGATTCGTCATCATGTCGAAAGTGTTTTTGCATTACCTGGTGAAATTACGTATGAAGACTTCATTACGGTTGATTCATCGTTGCAGGACATTCTGACCGTTCATCTCGCTCCGTCGAACATGTTGACGGAATTCGAAGCCAACGTTGAATTGACCAGTACCGGGATCTGTTTTGGCGGAACTGATCCGAGTTGCTCCGACATCAATTTGGATTTCCTCAAGGATTTCGGCCTGGACCTGACCAGTTTTGTTTCGCTTGAAATGCCGGAACAATTGGATTTGGAAGCTGCAATCGACCTTCGTTTTGGGTTCGGGATCGATCCGCTCGGCGGCGGATTTTACGTCGAAGATCCGACACTGGTTGCCCGGCTGAAGGTTGACCATGACCAGCCACTTGACGTTTCGCTGAACGTGGGGCCGGTTGGCGTCGGTATCGAGCAGGGAACGATCTTCTTTCAGGCTGGATTGATCCTGCCGACCGAAGGCAGGTTTGGAGTCGACGATCTGGCCGGTGGGTTGTCGATCGGTTCGCCTCGGTTCGATCCCCAAAGCAGCTACAAGATTGACCTGCCGTTCAAGCTTCAGGGAGCGTTGGCAGGTTTGGTCGATGAAGTGGGAAGTGTCTATGGTTCACTGAATTACGCCGAACCGGGCCAGCTTCGTAATCTGGCCCTCGCGATTGAAAATCTGACGGCGGCCCAGTTCTTCCAGATGATTCCCGATACGCTGAATTTTGAAGGTCCCAATTTTGGTGCGCTCGAAAATCTGACCAAGATCTCGCTCGACGAAGCTTTGCTTGGGATCGAAGGCATCCTTCGTGATGCGATCGCCAGTGATGGAGTGGCCTATCAGAAACTGCCGTTTATCAATCAGAGCGCCGTCGATCTACTCGGGTCGAATTCAGTCAATGTGGTCGACTCGATCGCCAACGCGATTCAAACGGTTCGCGGCGAATTGTCGGACATCAACCGCTTTGAAATTGACCTGAACCAACAACTCAATGCGACGCTTGCGTTGGGTTTGAACATCGGTGGCGAAGAGGTTGATGCGGCTTACGACAACATCGTGGCATTGTCGACCGGTTTAACCGCGCGATCCAGCGACGATGACTTGGCAATCGCCCTTGCCCAGAAAAACCACACTGCCGCGTTTGAGAGCCTGCTGCTCGATCGTAACGCTGTCGCGGCGAATGATCGGCTCACTTCCAGAGGACTGGATGGCGATTCTAGCGATGAACAGATTGCGACGACGCTTGCGGATCCGACATTGCTGTCCGCCACATTCACCTTGCGCAATGTCGTCGCGGCTGATTCGGTGTTCTCCGACGCGTGGAATCGTCTTAGCAGGTATGACGTTGACGGAAACACATCCGATACGGAAATCCAGAATCTATTTGACGCAACGGAAATCATCGCCTTGGCGATCGAGAATCGCGACGTGCTGCTGGACGCCGGGGCAACCGACGACGAAAAACAATTCGCGAGAATTCAACTGTCCCGCATCGGTATTGCCCCCGACGCTACCGACCAGGAGATCAACGACACCTTTGCCCGAGACTCCGAGATCGCGCAGATTCAATTCGACAGAGACATCATTGCTGCAGCCCCTGCTGCGGTCCAAGACGCGGCCGCACAGCTGCGTGCTCTGGGACTTGCCGGCAACTCGACTGATCTGGGCGTTGCCAGTGCACTGGTCGGTGCAGAGGTAGTGGAGTTGTGGAAAGCCGACCGCGATTTTGTGGCAAGTTTTGCGGCAGCCTACTCCGAGACCCATCCGGGAACGACACTGACCACCGCGGAGATCGTTGCGTTGGCCGTCGCCCGGTTGCAGGCCAAGATGGCTTACCCGGCGACGGCGGTGCTTGCGGGTGATTCGACCGATGCTGAATTGGCTCGGTCGCTGATTGATCCGGCGAGTTTTGAAGCCCGCATCACCGATCGTGATATTCTGGCTCAGTATGACGCCAACAAGAGTATTGATTTGGAGTACGGTGAGTCGGTGCTGGATTTCGATTTCAGTATGGCCAAGGCATTCGGCGGAAACTATGACCTGGCCTTCGATATCGCCGACCTGCCTGGACTGGGCGAAGTACTGACCGGGGACAAAGGAATCGGCCTGACCCTGACGACCGACGGTCAGGTCTTTGTGGATGCGGATATCAATTTTGACTTGAACTTCACATTCGATCTGAGTGAAATCGGCAACCCCAGTTTTGTGATCTATGACGATAGCCAGATCACGTTCAACAAGTTTATCGTCGAAACCTTGGCTCCGATCGATATCGAGGGATCGATCACGCTTGATAAAAAACCCGTTCTAACGCTGGCGGTCAAGGACGCGGTGGTGCAGGCGGATCTCGAAGGCACCATTTCTCTGACCGAAAGCAATCAAGTCGGCTACCACAAGATCAGCGACTTGGTCAGTGATTCGAGCCTTTGGAACGTCGATTTGTTGGGCAGCGTCAGTGCGGACTTGCCGTTCTTTTTTCCGACCGACAGTTTTCCCTTCGGCGGATCAGACCAGGACTTGGATTCCGACGGAGTCGCCGACAACGTCTTGCACGTCGGCGGCACGTTCACTGGTGTGAATGAATACGATCTGGAATTCGTTACGCCCCGGCTGAACTATGCTGAGATGTTTGACGTGTTCGCGATCCTGAACGATCCCGAGGCGATCATCAATGGCTTGAACGCGATCTTCTACAATGCCAAGCAAGGGATCAGCAAGTACTTCACTCCGCCCACGCCAGGTGAACCGGCGCCCCTTCAATTGCCGCTGATCGGTGATGCGTTGAAGGATGCTCCAGCGTTTTTGGACGACTTGCGAGGCAAGCTCGTCGTGCCGCTGCAAAACGTGTTGCAACCGGGGATCGATGCGGGTAGATCCACCATTGAAATCATTCGAGAGGAGGTCTTCAAATCGATCGGCGATCATTTGGTCACTCTCGGAATTGATCCGAACACGGGTCTTGAAACGCGAACGAGCCTGATCAACTCGACTGATCTGGCGGATTTGAACGCCCGTCTACAATCGAGTGATCCCACCATCGCCGCAGCCGCGCGAAGCGAAATGGAATTGCTGGCCGATCAGATTCCGATCACGATCAGCGACGACGGAATCGAATTCAAAGTGTTGATCGGAGGTTCGATTCTGGACGAAATGGTGCCGCTGGATTTCTCCGGTGCCGTGCCTGGATTGGGCCTAGAGTTTGACTCCAACGCTCAAATCAACGTCAAGCTGGACTACTTGTTTGCATTCGGATTCGGGTTCAGCAAGACCGATGGGTTCTATTTGGACACCAGCGGCGGGACACCGACCGGCGAAGAGATCTCGTTGGATTTGAACGTCACGCTGACCGACGATGTGACCAACCCGGCCAGCGTCGCGGCCACGCTCGGTTTCATCAAACTGCAACTGGTCGATGTGGTGCCGAAGCTTTTGGAAAATGGTGAATTCGTCGACAATCCCAACGACGACGGCAAATTGACGGGTCTGTTTGGTTCCTTCGACATCGATCTGATCGACGCCGGAAACGACGGACGCATGACGTTGTTCGGAGGCGGAGGCGTGGAAACTCTGGACGTCGAAGTTCGGCTGACCGCCGGGGCCGACATGGACGTGTACGCCTCGCTGGAATTGGGCGGCGGCGCGCAATTCCCTTCGATCTCGACCACGATTCATTTCGACCAGACCTTCGCCCAAGCAAAATTGAGTGCTGGATCAAGTGGTGTCAGTGCAAGCGCCACCTTCGGCGGTTCTCCGCGGTTTGTTCTGGAAAACGTGTCGTTGGATATCGGCACGTTCATTACCGAGTTTGCCGGCCCGGTGTTGGAGGAGATCAAAACGATTATCGATCCGCTGGATCCGATCCTGGACGTTCTGACCATGGAACTGCCGGTGCTTTCGGACTTGGGCACCCCAGTCACCCTGTTGGATCTGGCCGAACAATTCAGCGGCGGCAAGTTCAATCGCGGCTTCATCGACGCCGTGATCGCGCTGCGTTCGGTGATCGAATCCATTCCGACAAGCTCCGAATCGATCATGATCGGTTTTGGTGATTTCGTGATCATGGACGGCAGCGGGAAGAATGACCTGCGTGACGGTTCCAAGAAACTATCGGATACGCCAGATTCGACCGATCCCAATTACAGCTTGGACAAACAGCTGAACAATCCGACCGGTGGAACAGCCGGCAGCACGCAGCAAGCGGTCAAACCCAAGTCCAAGGGGTTCATCAACAAGCTTCGTAACCTGAAAGGGTTCTCGATTCCGCTGATCACCAACCCGGCCAACGTGTTCGGTTTGATCACTGGGAAAACCGTCGACTTGCTGCTTTACAACCCGCCGTCGTTGGCGCTTCCGATTCAATACGCCCAGTCGTTTCCAATCTTCCCCGGTGCCAACGCGGGCTTCAAAGGCCGGGCCGATATTACGCTGGATATCGGATTCGGGTTTGATACGTCCGGGATCGAAGCCTTCAAAGCAAGTGGCGACGTGGCCGACATTTTCAGCGGCTTCTTCGTCCGCGATGCGCCCGGTCCGGAACTTGGTTTCAGCCTCGACATCGGCGCTGGACTGTCCGCCGGCGTCGCCGGATTGGTCGAGCTTGGTGCGAAGGGCGGGCTGACGGCCGACGTCGATTTTGATTTGGCGGACCCCAACAACGACGGAAAGGTTCGCTTCGATGAACTCGGTGAACGTCTGGCGATGGGAGCCCACTGTGTCTTTGATACCAGCGGCGACATCAGTGCCTTCTTCGAAGCATTTTTCAAGGTGTCGATCGGTCCGTTCGTGTTTGTCGACGAACAATGGGAACTGTTGCGGATCACCCTGTCCAGCTTTAACGCGAGCTGCACACCTGAACCGCCACCGAATCTGGCAGATGTGGAAAGCAACATCCTTACGCTGAACATGGGCGACCGCGCGGCCGCGCGAACTTACGGGGACAAGGCCGACGCGACGCAATTGTTGGACGATCAAGATCAACCGATCGTCGACAGTCAAGGCAATCTGGTCTTGCGCGGCGAGCGGTTCGAGATCTCACAACGCAATGTCGACGGCCAGGAAATGATCGTCGTCTCCTTTAACGGATTCGAGGAACAGGAAGAAGTCACCGTCGGCGAAGTCACGGAACGTGTCACCGTGATGTACCCAGTCACCGGTTTTACCAAAATCGTCGCCCGCGGAGGCGCGGGGAATGACACCATCATCGTGCACGACGGCGTCACCGTCGAACTGGAAATTGATGGTGGAACCGGCGACGATGTGATCAACGTCTTGTCCAGCGATCCGGCAACGGCGCCGCGGACGACGATCATGGGCGGGCCGGGCAACGACACGATTGTGACCGGTGCGGGCATCGACACGATCGACGGCGGCGACGGCGACGATATCATTCGCAGCGGCGCGGGTAACGACATCATCAACGGCGGCGCCGGGGCCGACCGTATCATGGGTGAAGACGGCAACGATGTCATTCGCGGCGGCGACGAAGGATTGTTGATCTCGCATACGGGGACCGCGGGCAGTTTTACGTTGACGTTTGCGGGGCAGAAGACCGTTGGGATCGGTTTCAATGCGACTGCGTCAACGTTGGAAACGGAAATCGAAAGGTTGCCTGGCATCAACGACGTCGTGGTCCGCGGTGCGGGAACGTCGGCCAATCCCTGGTACATCATATTCGTCGATCCGGCCGGCAACATTTTGCCGACCTTCGACGACAGTTCACTGACGGGCAGTCGCTTGAATGTCGCCATGGCCGGCGATCGAATCTCTGGCGGTTCCGGTGACGATTTGATTTTCGGCGGCAAGGGTGCGGACACCCTATTCGGTGACGACGGAAACGACTGGATCGAAGGCCAAGACGACGGCGACCGGCTGTTGGGTTTGGAAGGTGCGGACACGCTGCTGGGTGGATCCGGCAACGACGACCTGTTCGGCGGCGCGGGAGCCGACGTCATCATCGCCGGTGCCGGGGATGACGCCATTCGCTGGACCGGACTTCGCAACGAAACGATCGTCGATGCGCAGGGCGACGAAACGACGATTCAAGTTGATGACGGCGTGGATGTCTTGGTCAGCGCGGGGGTCGGACAAGACATCTATCATGTCACCGGTTCCAATTTCGATGATACGATCACCATCGGGACAGGCACGCTGGCAGACTGGTCCGGCGTCCGCCCGGGAGATTCGGCCGCGTTCTCCGAAATCGGTGGTAACGGCGTGTCGTTTTCAGTCAATGGCTTGATCAGCACGGTGACGGCGATCGAATCGGTTCAGGTTGATGCCAAGTCCGGCGCCGACGCGGTGGACATACAAGACCTGCGTGGAACGTCGGTGACGTCAATCAACGCCGACCTGGGGCTGGCCGGGTCAACGGTCACCCAGTTGCGAGAGGCGGTCGACGGAAACGGCAACAGCCAACGATGGTTGCTTGAAGACGCCAGTGGGAATCTTGGTCCGGCAGTCGACGCCAACAACATTCCGCTGACAGACGGCGATGGCAGTGCCAAATTCTATGCGGTCGGCGAAAGTGTGCTGGACGCCGATGGTAATCCCGAAACTTACGTGGGCGGCGAACCCAAATTCTATCTCGGCAACGAACTGGTTCTTGATGCCGACGGGTTGCCGCTGCTTTACGACGGATCCGAACCCGTCTTGGCTTACGGCGGTGAACGCGTCTACGACGCCGGCGGAGTGCCACAGTTTGAAGGCCCCGGAGAAACCCAGTCGCAACGGACGGTTAATTACGTCGAGCAAACTGCCGAGGGGCCGGTCCTGCGTACCCGCATAGAGACGGTTTACAGCTACGGAACGCCGAAGGTCTATGCGGCCGGAGAGCACATGCGTGGCCCGGACGGTGCGCTGATGTATCACGAAGCCGGTACACCTCAATTGCATCGCGCCGAAGAACTCATTCCCGGCGAAACGTTCGCCGCCGGCGAACCAATATTGCGTCGCGCGAATGAACCGGTCTTAGATGCCGACGGCAATGCT
>JAGQPO010000479.1 GCA_020426665.1 Planctomycetales bacterium | reverse complement strand
ATGGTATCGGCAGCCTTTTGTAATCCTTCGGCATTGCGTTCAACACCGACCAACCGGCCCATCAAGCTTTTCAAAGAAACACGCACGTCATCGATGTCGAACGATTCGGTTGGCGAAGTCGATGACTGACGAATCGGCAAGGCGCGCATCTCGTTGTCTCTCTCACTGGCGGACCGGGACGCGGCGCCGCCGGCGGCGGCGCCGTAGACCAAGCCCTCTAACAAACTGTTGCTGGCCAACCGATTGGCGCCGTGCAAACCGCTGCTGGTGACTTCCCCGGCGGCCCACAGCCCAGGCAAGCTGGTCCTTCCCTGGCGGTCCACGGTAACGCCACCGAGCATGTAGTGCGCGCCGGGGCGGACGGGAATTCGATCGCTGGTAATGTCCAATCCAAACTTTGCACACACCTCGGCAATACCGGGAAACCGGGACAGCACATGCTTGGCGTTCAAATGCGATAGATCCAAATAAACACAGGGATGCGACGTGGCGTGCATTTGGCGAATGATGGATTGGCTGACGATGTCACGCGGCGCCAATTCGGCGCGGTCGTCATAGTCGGGCATGAATCGATGTCCGGTTGAATCAACAAGGTGTGCACCTTCGCCGCGAATCGCTTCGGTGATCAGCGACCGAGATGAACCGGCGATGTACAACACGGTCGGATGGAATTGCATGAACTCCATGTCGCTTAACTGGACGCCGGCGCGGTAGGCGAGCGATGAACCATCGGCCGTCGCCACCGCCGGATTGGTCGATTCGCGAAACACCTGGCCCGCTCCACCAGTGCACAAAATCGTCTCCTTGGCCCAAATCATGATTGGGGGACCGCCGTTTTCGGAAACGACTGCTCCGCGGCATTGGCCACCGTGTGTCAGTAGGTCAACGGTGAACGTGTTTTCCAAAATCCGAACATTCGCCAGGGATCGCGTGCGTTGGATGACGGCGCGCATGATTTCCGCGCCCGTCGCATCACCTTGGGCGTGCACGATTCGCTCGTGAGAATGCCCGCCTTCGCGCCCGAGATCCAGCTCACCTTCCTCGTGGTCAAACTGCGTCCCCCACTGGACCAATTCTTCGATTCGACGAGGTCCTTCGCGGACCACCATGTTGACGACGTCAACGTCACACAGGTTTGCTCCGGCGACCAATGTATCTTGGATATGATTTTCAAATCGATCATCTGGCGCCAGTACGCCGGCGATTCCACCCTGGGCATACGTACTGTTGGATTCACGAAGCACGTCTTTGGTGACCACCAACACACTCTGATGCGACTGGACCGCGTTGGCGGCCCGCAGCCCGGCAAGTCCGCCCCCGATGATCAAGATATCCGTGAACCGGTGAACCGCATGGCGAGTGTCGAACGGGACCAGATATCGCGGAGTCATCATTGGTAGGTGTTTCCATGTGCAGAGGGTTCACAGCCGCAATGCATCGCGACGGCGTAGTTTACGCCAGGTCCGAACCTTTTGAAACAACCTGCCCGGAAACAGCACACCTACAGCGACTTGAGAAACCAAGCGACCTTCTGGGCAAATGCGTCGGTGTCCGAACCGACCCACCGCTGGAAATCATTGATCCGCCCAAACCGATCGTACGGTTGGTAAGTTCCACGCGAGGCAGTTCCGGAGAGCACCTTGGCAAACTGCTGGGGTTCACGTTCGGCCAAATAAAACATCATCGCCCAGGCCACCGCATAGGCATCGTTGGTGGTATCGGGATGGTTGAACAACTCGTCTGCGCCAACCAAGTCACGCACCGCTGTCGCGAACTCAGGTGAATGCCCGCCATCATATCGTTGTCGAATCACATTCATACTGTCACGGTTGACGCGGTCGCGCGTTGTCGATCCGGTTTGGTTTAATACCATCGTTTCCGGCTCGAACATTTGACCGATGCCCTCGGTGACCCAGCGGGGGGTGATCACAACGCGGCTGTGAACGTTGAAGTTGTATGCCGATTGGTGCGCGGCTTCGTGACGAACCGTGTCGGCGATCAGTTGCCAATGTCCGCCATCGTGGGTGATCACCCTGTTGCTTTCCCGGGCATAGATTCCCGCAACACGTTTCGCGCTGACGTCCATCCTTTCCAGTTCCGCGTACATCGCCGCCGAATCAGGCATCACGACGGCGACCATCGGAAATCGTCCGCGTCGAATCTGAACACCACGCCGCGACATATAGTTGATAAATGCGCGGTGTGAGCGTTCAAACAATTCCGGCCAGCGATCGCCACGCCCGCGCGGTTGGACGACCAAAAAATGGTTGGTCGTCAGCACCTCGAATTCACGGCCGAATTCCTTTTGAAGATTGACCTTCATCTCCATCGCCGACTCCGGCTCATAGGGAGATGCGATTTGCCGGACGTTTTCCTTTGCCTTGCCCGTCAATGTGTGAAGCCGACCGTCTCGCCCCAAGACGATCAATTCAGAGGGAAAATCCATAATCGGGATTCCGCGCAAAGCGTCGCTTCCCGATTGAAATTCGATCAATCCAGGTCCCGCTGAAAACCCGGATTGCGTCCCCAGCAATATCGCCGTCAACCAAGCCGCGGCGATATGCATTGAAGAACGGATGCGTGCCGCGGAAAAGTGCGCAGATTTCTGTCTCATCGTTGATCGTCGTCAAAAGTTGCGAAATCATGTGGGCTAAGTCACGTCCAGGCCGGGACAAGTGCACGTGTCCGCCTGGAATCAGGACGGCAAAACGACACATTTTCCCGTTCGAAACGATCGCCTTGTGAAATGTCGCCCGAAGCTCTGGTAACATGGTGTAATGCAAGGCTAGCTCAGATAATTTGCGGTCGGCGACTTGTCGTCTTTTGGAGGTTAGATGAATCGAATGATTACAACGGTTCTGCGGCCGGTGACGGTTTGGGCCGCCACGTTCGCGCTGCTCGTGATATGGATTCATCCGACGCGAGTGTCCGCCCAGGAAACCGATCCCGAACAATCACGTCCCGCCGTTTCCAAAAGTGACGTCTTGGAGTGGGTCGACCAATTGGACGCTCGAAAGGCCAGCGATCGAAGCGCGGCTGAAAAAGCATTGATCGAAGCCGGGGTCGACGCACTGCAATACCTTCCGGAATCGCGGGCCGGATTTTCCATCGAAGCGACCGAGCGACTTTCTCGCGTCAAAACGGCACTGATGTCGTTAAAGGCAAAGACGCAATCCGAGGCGATTCGAATTCGTTTGGGGTCCGCAAAGACCATCGGCGAAGCCCTGGAAATCATCAGTCGCGAAAGCCAGATCGAATTCGAACACAACGCCGACGAATCAATGGACTTCCAATCTTCCGACACACCGCTTTCCTTTTGGAACGCCGTCGATCTGGTTCTTGATCAAGCCAAACTTGACATCAATCACTACGGCAGCAGCCGCGATACATTGCAATTGGTCGATCGGTCGGAAGATCGATTGTCCCGAGTTGACTCCGCGGCATACAGCGGGGTTTATCGAATTGAACCGATGTCCGTCAGCTCGCGACGCGTGTTTAACCAGCCGACACAAAGCGGTTTGAACGTGTCGATGGAAATCACGTGGCAGCCCGGTTTGACGCCGATAGGACTGACAATTCCCGTCGCAAAACTGTCCGGGGAATTGGATGACGGTCAGTCGATCAAGCCACAAACCACCGAGCAGACGATCGACATCGCCGCCAACAGCGAGCTCGCATTCAGTGAGTTCTACCTGCCGCTGGAGTTGCCGGTGGACAGTCCAAACAAAATTCGGACACTTCGTGGCACCATCGAATCGTTGTTGCCCGGAAAACGACATGACTTTGAACTCTCGTTGACCGACGTGGGCTCCAAAAAGACGATAGACGCGATGACCGTCAAATTGGATCGTGTGCAACTTAACGGCGAGCTTTACGAGATTCGCTTCATTGTCGAACTCGAAGACGCGGACCGGGCGCTGGAGAGCCATCGGCAATGGATTTTCCAAAACCCAGCATTTGTCCGTGACGCCGAAGGCAATCGTATCGAAAACCTTGGATACGAACTGTTTTTGCAAACCGAATCCAGCGTCGGACTAGGTTACCTGTTCGAGGTCGATAGGCTGGAAGGCGCAACGTTGGTCTATCAATCACCAACCTCGGTGGTTCGCAACCAGGTCGAATTTGTTCTCCAAGATATTGCGCTGCCATAATGTTTAATTTCGCAAGCCTGGGTTGTATCTCCACCGGCGAGAAAAACGCGTCCGTCCGCTCGATTCCAACACAGCATCCAGCGTTCAGGAATGTGAATCGCCCGGCGGAAAATCAGTTCAGCCCAAAAGACCACGCATTGCACATGCCGATTCAAATCAGCGTTCTAATCGGGATTCTATTGGGTGGCCTTTCGTTGGGTGCCCCGAGGGCAATCGCACAGCAAACCTACGGTCCATCGGATCCCATCGCTTCGATCAAAGGTGATCCGATTCTTCTTGGCGAACTGAATTACTTGTTGATTTCTAAACTGGGCGCGAAAGATTTGTCATCGGTCAACATCGACGTTCAAAGAGCATCAAGCGCCTTACTGGTCCGCCAACATCAGGCAATGAAGACGTTGCGAGAACAGGGCGGAGAGAACCTTCAACTGCTGCTCGATCAAGACTGGAACGCATTTGTCGAAGGACTGAAACGAACCGGCAAGTCGGTTGACGAATTCTGTAAAGAACGAAAGACAAATGAGAAATCGGTCCGCGCGTCGCGTGATTGGGACTCGGCGTGGCGCCGGTATCTGAAAAGTAGAATGACAGACGCCAATCTGAAACGTTATTACCAACTTCACGCCGATAAATTTGCTTCGGCACGCTGGAATGTTTCTCATCTCTTTCTGCCGGTCGACAAGGAGAATCGTGATTCCGCAGATCTCGCTGAATATCGGATGTTAGATATTCTCGATCAGCTTCGATCCGTGTCGTCCGATCCGCAGCGACTAGCCGCAAGATTTGCCGAACTGGCAAAGAAGGAAAGCGATGGGGCGACTGCAAAAGATGGCGGCAAGATCGGCTGGGTCTCCGCACCAGGCGATCTTCCAGAATCGGTGATGGACGCGATTCGAAAAACCGACGAGAACAGCGTTTCGGCGATCACACGCAGCCCGCTGGGCTACCACCTGGTTCTCGTCCATGAAAAAATGCTCAACCAGATTCCATTCGAACAACTCACCGACCTTAGCCCACTGCGCCGTGAGGCGGCCAACGTGCTGTTCGAGGCCCTGGTGACGCAACAAAATGGCGTGCCCGCCACCTGGTATATCAAATCTCTGCAACCGCCCGGTCAACCATCGGATACCGAAGCGTCTGGCCAACTCCCATGAACGAATGGACTAAAGAAAGAAAAAGGACTCTCTAGTGTTCCGTCGAAACAATTCTTTTGTGCCGAACCCGATATCCACTGTTCTGACGGCGCCGTCATTAGGATGCGCCATCGTATCTGTCTCACACCTCTGAATGAACGCTCGCTGATTTGAACCACCGATTGGGTTGATTCAGGGTTCAAAACCGATGCGATTGGAGGGTTCGCGATTCCAGGTTTCGCTGAGCGCAAAAAAAACGCGTCCAGGGGGTTGGGGCAAAACCTCCTGAACGCTAACGGTGACAACTTGTGTCACCGCTGACAGAAAGCGTACTGACGATACTGTCGCTCGTCGAGTGGAAACTGAGCATCTTTCAAACATATCTTGGACAGATTTCTCTAACAAACCCCCAATAATGGCTGGATACCGACAATCGGACGGTATTCGCGTCGGCTGTCCGCCAAATCTGGCTCGTGCGCTCCTGCCAATTGGCGTTACAGCAAGTTACCATGGTGGTCAAGTTGCACTGTACGTTTTCGCAGCGGTGTAAACTTGAGGATCGGACGGCGTTCTTTCTGTCCGAAAGTGGTTGGGAGTCTCGACGGTAAATCCGGCGGATGCAAGATCGAGTGTCGAGGCAGACTTGTTGGCCGAAACGTTACGGTTGATGATTTCAAAATGAAGAGTGGAATGCAAATTCACCAATGAGAAGTCGACTGGACCGAGCACTGCGAATCTTGAAGCTGCTGCAAAGCGTCGAAACCTACGATCCTTGTGCACTGGCCAAGAAGTTACAGGTTGGACGTCGAACAATGTTTCGGGACATTGCGTTGCTTCGCGAAATGGGAATCGAAGTCTATTACGCACCCGAGCGCGGCCACTATGTCGTGGGGAAAACGGGGAGCGCCCAGGCCGATTCGTGCCGGTCGCAGTTCCGCGACGTATTTAATCGGGTCATGTCGGTGGATAACCAGGACGATTCGGTCGAGACAATCATTCGCCAGGTCGCGTTAGCACTTGCAGGGCAATTGGATGATTCATACACCGATCATCGGGATACGTTGTCCAACGGCTGGGAGAGTCGGCGGGATAATCAAACAATGGCGGCTAAGTCCAGAGCGGCCAATGGCGTTGCGTCGAATCGACGAGGCGACGACGATCAAAGCGATCCAGAACGATCGAATGCAATTGCCTTACCCACCGCATGGTTTTTTACTCGTGACAATCTTTCCGTGTTGACCCGTGCGCTGGACGACGCGTTTATCATAGAGGTTAGCGAGTCAGACCCAGACGACAAACTCGCCATGGGCGAGTCAACTATATTCGTCCGCCCAACCGCGTTTACCGTGGACCGTGACAATGTAATCGTCCTGGGCGTGGACTTCAGGGGCAGTCAAGTAAGTTTGACCTCACGATATTTTCGTTTGGTAGAACATCGGTTTCGAAATCGAACGGCCTCACGTCCATCGCATACCTGGCACTAGTTTTTACCGTGCTCCGTCATTGATGTTTGTGGCATTTGATTTTTGTGGCCAAGAAGAAAAATTCGACCATTTCCTCTCATGTGAGTTTCCGCAACTCCCAGGGAGTAGCCGCCGAGGGCACGCTCATCCGACTGTCGCGTCAGACAGTCGTCTTTGAGGTTTACAACCCCTATTCGATCGTCCAACTCTCTGAGGTACTCAGTGAGTTAAAGATCCATCAAGGTGAACGCGCGACCTATAACGGGCGTGCCGTGATAACGGGTCTGTTGAACACCGGGTTAATCCTAATCGTCTCGGCATCGCTGGTGGATCCCTGGAGCGATTTGAACAATCTCGGCCCGGGCGAAGTGTTGCGGTCTTTCGTAAGAGATTTTGTCAGCGACTGGGACGAAGCCAACGCCCGTGTGGAAAATCGGTTTCGCGTTGCGGTGACAAATCTACGAAACTACCTGCAAGAATTACGGCGATGGCTGGAACATTGGGAAACGGAAGCCGCAATCGATGCGGAAAAAGATTCCGATCGTGTGCTTGAGTTTGTGCGCGATGTCGATCTCGAAGTCGCCCCGCGTTTCGAACAGCTAAAC
>JAGQPO010000478.1 GCA_020426665.1 Planctomycetales bacterium | reverse complement strand
TCGACGCCGCCGTGTCCCGGACCGCCTCCGCCGGGGCCCCCCGGACCTTGTCCTCTCGGCCCCGGCGGAGGTCCAAATCCAAACTCCGGCGGCGGCCCACGTCGCTCTCCGCGAGGCCCCCGATCCCTTGGGCCGCCAGGACCAAATCGGTCGGGACCAAAGCGGTCCGGTCCGCGACCAAATCCACCCGGCCCGCCAAATCCACCCGGCCCGCCTGGACCTGGGCCATGGCCTGACAATGCAAACGCCTCGTTCATATCATGCGGAATGAGATGGAACTTTCCATTCTCATCGCGGAACAGACTGTAATCACTTGCCCGCGTCCAATAACCGTCGCTGTTGACCAAGGCATTGTCCAACGCCAAGAACTTCAGCGTCGAATCGATATCAAGAATCGGCTCCAACTTGGATTGCAACTGTTCGAGCGGCGTTTCGTTGAGCGTTTTACACAACTGCACGAGCGCCTGCCATTCTTTCTTTCCATCATTGGACTTCATTTCGAACCGCGCCTTGTATTCGTCAATCTCCTCGCCCAGATAACGCAGGCCGCCGTCTGCGCCGGGGTTACCACTGACCTTCCAACGCGTGCCTTTCGAGCTACCAAAGTTCTCCGTTAAGAACACCTTGTCAAACTGTTGTGCGTTCACATAGACGCCCCAGCTTTCACCGTTGATCACAACATGAACAAAGTTTGCTTTGGGTGCGGGAATGTATTGCCGCGCGATCTGTGAATAAACCACGGTGCTCATCATTGATGGGTCGCCGTGACTGTTCAGCAAATTCAACGTCTTGTAGCCGTACAAACGCTGCTCACCGTCCGCCAGATCCATTGAAATGTTGAACGATCGCTTGCTTCCTCGCGGCACATGGCCGTACGAAGAGGCACCGCGGAAATGCACACCAACGTTGTCGTAAGTACTTCCATCAACCGTCAGCGTTGCTGGTACGTCGACATCGGTCCCGTGAAAGTCTTCTAATTCCAACTCCCAGTCATCGTTGTCGAACTTCAGAAACAAGGTTCGCACGACGCCTGTGTCATAAAGCGGACTCTCCAGGTAAATTTGCACGTCGTCCGGCGAAACCGTCTTCCCACGCTCGGGCGGGGACATAGATCGACCACCGCCGGGGCCTCGACCAGGTCCCCGACCTTGGCCACCCGGTCCGCCAAAACCCGGACCGCCAAAACCCGGTCCATCAAAACCTGGACCGCCTGGCCCTCCGAAATCTGGCCCGCCCCGCCGTTCGTTGGAGTCAGCCTCGCTTGTAATGGCTTCTCTCGCCTTTGCACGTTCGTCGCTTTCCAGCCAGCCGCTTTTGTTGGCGTCGAACTTTTTCAGCAACTTGCGTTCTGCCCGGTTGGGACCGCCTGGCCCACGCATCCCCGGCCCCCCTGGCCCAAAGCCGAACCCACCGGGGGGCTGCGAATGTAATGAAGAATCAATGAGCGCCGATGCGGTCATGATCCAAAATCCAAAGAAAAGTATTCGCTTCATCTTTCTTCCTGAGAAAAGATAACCAGTTGATCAACCTTGCCACCTGTTGGCATCTCGATCGCATTGAATGCCCGGTGACCAGAAATTCGCTTCTGGAACGTCATGCGTCAGACGCGTGCGAGGAGGGCCAACAAAAAGCAATTAACGCGTGATAGTCGCTGATCGCTCCGCGATCAAAGCGCCCGATCGTGGAGCGATCAGCGACAAAGGGCTCGTATTCTGTGATTGCTATCGCTTGGAACTGCCAACGGACGACAGGTCAGGCTCCGTCCCGGTGATCACACGATTTGCTTCACGGTTGATGACGACGCCTTCAACGAAATCGACCCAGAATCGCATCTCGATTGGAGTCGACTCGGTTGAGCTTTCCAAACGTTGCATCTCGTCGTTTGAACGCCGCAGGAACTCCTGTGCCAGCCCGTTCCGCCCCGCCTGGTGATGCGCGATGGCTTTCAGTGAGTCGATTTGTAGATTGCCGTGCCAGCGTCCGTCTTGCGACGCATCATCCAGTAACTCGATTGCGCGATCGTTATCATTTGCACGCACATGTGCCCACGCGGCAACGAACTGCTGGACATTGCGGGGCATGAAATGCATCCGCCCATGACCGTCGGGTCCGCCGAATGCCTCCGGGCCTCTGAATGCCTCCGGGCCGCCGGGTCCCCTTGGCGGCGCTGGACCGCGCACACCTGGTACTCCCGGACCTCCGCGTGGTCCCGGTCCCCCGCGCGGTCCTTCCATTCGCCGGCCGAGTCCCCCTCGGCGTTCACCTTCCATTTCCCAGCGATGATTTGGCGGTTCGGCGGCCAGCAAGTCGTCGGCCCGCTCCGCCAACCACTTTGCAGAAACATCTTCCGGTAGACTTGCTAGAGTACCGCGAATCGCGTTCCAATCCATCGCTTGTCCGTTTTGTTGTGACGGCTTTAGCAGCATCGAACAAATCTGTTGGTAGTCATCGTAGCGCCCCGTCATCACCAACAACGCCGGCACGCCCAACCACTCTCCGGCATCGACGGGCGCGTCCAAGTACATCGCATTGGAAAAATCTGCCGCGGCCTTCTCCCACTGCTTTTCTCTCAACCGCAATTGGGCGCGTCTGACCCAAACCAGATAATAGTTTGGCACCAAGTCGACCGCTTCGTCATACGTGGCTGCGGCGGCGTCCAATTGCTCCAACTCTTCATGGGTCCGGGCTTCTCCCATCAAAGCGTTGGCACGTTTCAATCGTTCGGTAAATCGCTGCACTTCGTCGCGGGCCTGGTTCGCCTCGTTCTTTGCTGCAATCGCATCGCGAAGTGCGATATCCTTTTTATTCCTTTCGTCGATCGCCCTGGATGCCTGATACAGACTCGTTGCCGTCCCCACCAACAGCGCAAATGCAACGAGACTTCCGGTGATCAACCCGACTCGGTTGCGACCGGCAAACTTAGACAGCCGATAAAGCCGCGACGGCGGCCGCGCCTCGATCGGCTCTTGCGAGAGAAAGCGTTTGAGATCGGCGGCCATTGCGGCTGCTGATTCGTATCGTCTGGATCGATCCTTGTCGATCGCCTTCATCACTATCCAATCAAGATCGTTGGGAATCCGTTCCAATGCAGTCGCCGCTCCCGCTGCGTTGCTCGAACGAATCGCGCCGCCGGACTGCCCGATTGTATCGCCGCGTTGCTTGTCGATGGTCGTCAATCGCGAACTCGGCTTGGGCGGCTCCTCTTCGCGAATGATACGTCGCATTTCATCGTATCCCACCGTGTCCAAGCGCTCTCGCAGAAAAGGGGTTGTCCCGGTCAGTAATTCATACAACATCACGCCTAACGAATAGATATCGCTGCGAGTGTCGACGTCCATACCGCTCATGGACGCTTGTTCGGGACTCATATAAAGCGGCGTACCAACCATCGAATACAAACGCGTGTAAATCGTTTGGTCGGTCAGACTTTGCCCCATCGCTTTGGCGACACCGAAATCAATCACTTTTGCGACTGCCCGGGTATCGTGCAACGTGACCAGGACGTTGGAGGGTTTTAAATCGCGATGAATGACACCTTTTTGATGGGCGTGGTGCGTGGCCGCGCAGACGTCTTGGAACAACTCTAACCGTTCCCGCAAACCCAAACCGCCTTGATTGCAAAAAGTGGTTATCGGCACGCCACGGACCAACTCCATCACAAAGTACGGTCGCGCGTCATCCGTCACGCCCGCGTCAAACACTTGCGCGATATTGGGGTGGTCCATCATCGCCACCGCCTGCCGTTCGGCGTCAAACCGCGCCAGCACCTCCGACGACCCCGTGCCCGGTTTAATGATTTTCAGAGCAACCTTTCGGCGCACCGGCTTGTCTTGCTGTGCGACATACACCAATCCAAATCCGCCCTCCCCGATCTGCTCCATCAATCGATAGGATCCGATGGTCTTTCCGATATCACCAACCGGAGAGGTCAAAGGTGAATCGACCGTCGCATCGGATACTGGATCTCGCATCGCGTCCAAACGCGACGGAGCAACGGCGACCGGAAAATCGAGCGGATTCTGGTCCAGCCCATGTGCCCCCAGCAGTGACTGGACCGAACCCAGTAGTTGCAAATCGTCACCACACGCTTGACGCAAGTAATTCTGGCGGTCTACCTCGGAATCGATGTCCAGAGCATTCAAGAAGATCGTTTTTTCCGTCGGATCGGACATCGCAGGAGAGTGGTTGTATGCTGAACTTGGAATGGTCGTCGCAATGAATCATGCGAATTTGACGACAGTGGCGGGCCAAGAAAACCTCCGTTCAATCCAATAATTCTTCCTCCTGATCTATTTCCCGTCGAAGCCACGCGCGCGCGTAAGCCCAGTTTCGCTTCGTCGTCCTTGGAGACACCCCCAGGATTTCCGCAGTTTGCTCAATCGTTAGCCCTGTGAAGTAGCGCAGTTCCACAAGTTTTGCCAAACTGGCGTCTTCCGCGGCAAGCTTAGTCAGAGCGTCATCAAGCGAAAGTAAGGTCTCCAGTTCCACGGAATCAAACACGGCGTCTTCTTCATTCAGCTCCCGCCGAACCATCTGGCCGCCGCCACGCTTGTCCGAATTCCTGCGTCGAGCGCTTTCAATCAAAATCCGCCGCATCGCCGTCGATGCCGCCGCAAAGAAGTGTCCGCGTCCGTCCCACTGCTGGCGATCGTCGCTGCCGACCAACCTCAAGAATGCCTCGTGCACCAGCGCGGTCGGTTGCAACGTTTGCCCCGACTTCTCCCGAGTCATCTTTTGCGCAGCCATCCGCCGAAGTTCGTCGTAAACCAGTGGCAACAACTCGCCCGCCGCCATCGGGTCGCCCGCTTCAATCGCAGACAAAATCTTGGTCACATCATTTTTCATGATCATCATTGTAGCCCAGCCCGGTGCGCCGCCCAGCGGGAAACACCGCCCAGCGGGAAACACCGCCCAGCGGGAAACACCGCAGTCCCTGTTGGTTTGTCAACTCAATGAATTTGGGTTCAGTGCACTCGTACGACGGACTTCCAGTCCGTCGATCCCCCAAGCCCTTACTCCCTGGGCACGATTGCAAGGGCGGCGCGGTCGCCGATGATAAAATGGCCGAGCGGTTTTTCATCTTTGTCAGTGATCAACCAAACCGCACCCGGACGAGTCTGTTGAGGTTTGCGCCATCCGGACTCCAGCGTTCCATAGGGCTTGGGTTTGCCAGCACGATCCAT
Organism: Planctomycetales bacterium; assembly: GCA_020426665.1. Lineage (GTDB taxonomy): Bacteria > Planctomycetota > Planctomycetia > Pirellulales > Pirellulaceae > Stieleria. The sequence goes on along the minus strand of JAGQPO010000478.1, from coordinate 6,570 downwards.
CCAAAACACCTTCACCGGGGCATCACTCTGGTTCGCAAACACGACGTCAAAGGCGGTTCCGTCGGGCGACGAAGGCGGCGCGTCAGAATCATTGGCCGAATGCCACGCCAGCTTTGGTAGCGCCGCGTCACTTACCGGAACGTACTTGGCAAACTCAGTCGGCGCACGTCCTCGCAGTTCCGCAATCCGACTCGCATACTCTGGCTTGTCCGCCAAATTCTCCCATTCAAACGGATCCTTTTCGATGTCGTAAAGTTCACGGTCGCCGTTGTCATATTGGATGAACCGCCAACGACCGGCACTCAATCCATAGTTGCCTGGACGATTCAAATACGTGACCGAAACATGTGGCCAATCGGCGCTAGGATCTTTCATTAGCGGAACCAAGCTTGGACCGTCAACCGATTCTTTACCCGGCAAACCCGCCAACTGCGTCAATGTCGGATAAAGACTAACCAGATTGACGGGCTGATCGCAGGTGATTCCAGCCGTGGTACCCGCCGGTAATCCTGGAACGCCTTTGGGTACACGTACAATCAGAGGCACGCGGGTACATAACCGCCACGCGGTGTATTTTTGCCAATGTTGCTTTTCCCCCAGGTGCCAACCATGGTCGCTCCAAAGAACCACAATGGTGTTGTCTTTATTCGGGCCGCTTTCCAATGCATCGATCACACGGCCGATCATGGCATCGGCGAAATGAATGGATGCCAGATATCCTTGTATGCCTTGCTTCCACTGATCGTGGCCGCGAATGTGCGCAAAGTAACGATTGGGACCGCGCTGTTTTCCGGCCGGCGGTAAGTCATCCAAGTCATCTTCCTTATATCCGACCGGCAATTGAATCTGATCAATGGGGAACGGTTCAAAGTATTTTCGAGGGACAAACCATGGTTCATGTGGCCGATAGATACCGCAAGCCAAAAAGAACGGACGCTCGTGTTGCTTGCCAAGTTGTTCGCCGATCCACTTCGAGACCAAGTAATCGCCACCGAACTGGTCATCGGTTGCGTCAAGAGCCCCCCAGTCCGTCTCGCGATATTGCCATGGACCACCGACAGGCAAACTGACGGGGCGTTTTTCTGGGTAGAGTGTTCTGGGGAACGGATCTTCCGTCTCTTTTGCCGGAAAGTATTCGTCCCAAGACTGCTGGTCGATGAAATAGTGCAACAGCTTCCCCGACCCGGCCGACCAATAACCGTGCCTCGAAAAATACTTGGGTATCAATTCGGCATCGGGCAGCAACTCGCGCATCTTCTGGCTGTTGTCGTACAACCCCGATCGATGGGGCGAGATTCCAGTCATGATCGCCGTTCGCGACGGATTGCATGCCGGCGCCGCGCAGTGGGCATTGGTGAACAACAATCCGCTTTCAGCCAATGAATCAATATTCGGAGTCACCGACTGCGGGTGGCCGCCCAAACATCCGACCCAATCATTCAGATCATCGACGGCAATGAACAGCACGTTGGGTCGCGAATCTTGGCCGCTCGCCTGCACCGCACAAAGAGACGCAACCAGCACAAAACTCGAAAGTACGATCGCCATCGTTTTCATCGTGTCGCAAACCCGTTTTCTGGAGGACGTACCGTACGGAAAAAGGGTCCGTAACGGACTTAGTCTATCAGACTCCGGCACCGATTCAGTCCCCCCCGACGGTCGGCGCGTACAACATTCCCGAGCCAGATTCCCGGTTCGCCGAAAACCCTGACGTGCGAAAAAAACGACAATGTTGCAAAAAGTCAACGGAGCTAATTTGACTCCCCCTCGGGTCAACCTAAGTTTCTGACGTACCCGCACCACCGAATCATTTTGGTGCGAAAATGTAAACACGTGATCGATGACTCGGGGGAGTTCAACCAAAATGTTAGTCGCGAAATTCTGGTCAGGCCTTGTCGCCTCAACCGTTGTATTAATCGGATCCGCTGCCGCATGTGACGATTGCAACAAGTGCAAAGGCACGGGAATGTGCACCAAAACGGTCCAAGTCCCTTGCACCGTCATGAAAACGGTCACCGAAACCTGTTATCGCGAAGAGCAGCGTGTCGAGACAATCCTTGTCCCAAAGACAATCACTGTCGAAAAAGAAGTCCCCTACGAATACAACGCACTGGTCTGCGTCGAGAAAGTCGACGAACAGGTCATCGAAGTCAAAACACCCAAGTTCCGCTGGGTTGATCAAGAGTACACGATCATGGTCCCCGGCAAAGACACGGTCACAAAAATTCGAAAACGAACCGAGTGTGTCCCGGTCACTGAAACCCAGACTTGCATTGAAGACCAAGGTCACTTCGAGATCCAAATGGTCGCAACGGATACCTGCGGCGGATGCAAGTGCACCGAGAAAAAGGTCTGGTGCCCCAATCCCGTCGAAGTTAGCAAAGAAGTGACGGTCATGAAGGAAGTCTGTGTCGAAGAACCGTACACATGCGAAGTCTGCATCAGCGTTCCGATCAAAAAGACACGCAAGGTAAAGGAGTACTTTACAAAGACAGAAACAAAGACCATCAAACATCCGTACAAGACGCTGGAGTACCGCAAAAAGACCAAGATGGTTACCGCGTGTATCCCGGAAACCGTGCAAGAGGAACAGACTCGCACCTGTACGGTCAAGGTCCCTTACACGGTCGAAAAACAAGTGCCTTGCACGATCATGAAGACGGTCCAACAGACCTGTGCCTGCGACTGCGGTTGCGGACACTAGTCGTCAAGATACTTGTACAACGGACTGGATCGACGGACTGGAAGTCCGTCGTACGCCAAAATCAATCATCATCGAGGTGCTACGCTTCGCCGGCACGCAGTACGACGGGCAATCCGTAAACGTCTCGGAACAAATTCGACTGTAGTTTCATCGCAATTTGTTCCAGTGAAACGTCTTGCACGCCAGGAATTTTTATCAACAAACGCTTCGAATCAACCGAACAGTCGACTTCACGAATTCGACTGGTTCGGGTGTCATCCAGGGCAGTGGCCATGCGAAGAATCGCGGCCAGCTTGCCGACCATCACACGAGTCTCGCGGTCCAATGACATGTATTCGGTGTGCGTGGGCTGCGGCGTCGCACGGCGATAGTACCGGGCGACCAAACCGACTTGCAAAAGTTCGGATCGCGAGAGGCCGAACAACTCGCTGTTCTTGATGATGTACAACGAATGTTTATGGTGGCTGCGAACGTTGATGTGCATCCCGATCTCATGCAGCAGCGCGGCTACATACAGAATCACCTCGTGTCTGTTATCAAGGTGATGTTCGGAACGAAGTTGGTCAAACAACTTCCTGGACAACTCCGCAACGCTGCGGGCGTGCATTTCGTCAAAATGGAATCGTCTGCCCAGCGACAATGCTGATCGCACGATCTGGTTGCGAAATTCGGCCGTCCAACTGCCGCCAACCGCGATGTCTTTCAGCAATCCGTCACGCAAATTTGTATCGCTGACAAACAACTGTTCCAGTGAGAATTGTTTAGCGATCATCGAATAGGCCAGCAGCGCGGGGCCAAGCGTTTGTGCTTCGACAAAGGTCGCCCCGAACCGTTTTACGATTTCGTCATCCGCCAACTGCAACACCGTGTCGGTCAATTTGCATAATGCGTCTGTTTTGATGACCGCAAGATGACCGTTTTGCCAGTTATTGGCCAACAATCGGGTGGCCAGTCGGATGTCACCTCCGACCGCAACCAGGTTCATTTTGGCACTGCCACGAACCATTTCGCCCAGCTGGGTGAACGTTCGATTGATGTGGTTTTCCAGTAGTGCGCGTTGCCGATCGACGCCGGCCCGCGCCAGGTCCACGGACTGCAGCATCCTAAGCGAACCGAGCCGAAAGGAATGACTGGCCAACACGTTGCCACTTCGGACAATCAACACTTCGGTGCTGCCGCCGCCGACTTCCAAGACCATCGCTTTACCGTTAGCCAACTCCGCATTTGCCAACAATTGCGGTGTGATCCCCATGTAGGTGATCCGATTGACCTCCGCTTCGTCGATCGGTTGGACGTGCAATCCCGTGACCGTATAAATCCGATCGGCAAAAGCAAGTCGGTTCGATGCTTCGCGGACGGCACTGGTTGCGACGACGCGCACATTGGCCGTCTGGTCGATTCCGTACTCGCGCAGCACACCTTGATACTGACTGAGCACCGCCACGACGCGCTCGATACTTTTTCGAGACAGACGACGGGTCTCGAAAGCTTCTCTGCCGAATTCGACAGGTTGGACAAGTTGGTCGAGCGTCCTGACGCCACCGTTGTCGTGTATCTCCGCGACGGCCATTCGAATGGCGGTAGCACCAATATCAATGACGGCAAAGATTCGCGGCGTCTGCGTCGATACCGGCTTAATCACGCGCGCCGCCGTTTCGCTCGCTGGCGATTCAGACATTGAAATCTTCGTCATCCTCTTCGTCATCTACTACGTCGTCGCGGTCCGGATGCATCGGATCGTCGGCATCAAAAAAGAGATCGGCAAGTCCTAACGGGACAACATCCCCGCCAAGTGTCCGGCGTTTTCGCTGTGACAATTGCTCCAAGTCAAACGCTTCGTCACCCAGGCAACTTTGCAGGGCTTCCTGCCACGCGGCGTCACGGCTGACCGGATGGTCCGGGTTTTGTGAAATTCGTTTCAACGCGTACCGCAACAGGTTGATTCCGTCCCGCGGCGAAAACTCCAGCTTCAACTGATGGGATCGTTGCAAAAATTCCACCGTCATGGCCAACATTTCGGGCTCTGCAAAAGGCAGATGGTACTGCAGGATCGCCATTTCATCTTGTTTGCTCGGAAACCCAACCGGCAATGTGGGCTGCAGTCGACTCATGATGTAATCGGGTATCTCAAACGTCGATTCGTCCTGATTCATCGTCACCGCCGCACGAAACTCGCAGTGTGCTTCGATCGTGATTCCGGCAACAATCGATTCGACGTAACGCCGGTTGTCGAACAATGGCGCCAACGAAGCCCAAGACTTCTCGTTCATCCGATTGCCTTCATCCAAGACACACACACCGCCTCGGACCATTGCCGTGACCAGCGGCGAGGCATGGTAGGCGATTTCCCCGTTTTGGCTCAGCACCGGCGTGACCAACAAATCCTCCGGACGCGTGTCGGCGGTGCATTGATAGATATAAAGTGGTCGCTGCTGTGCCTTGGCCGCCGCGATGGCGAGTTGAGTTTTTCCCACGCCGGGGGCTCCAATCAACCGCGGCGTCAACGGTAAATCGGCTTCATCCAACGAAATCCAACAAGCGAGCAATTGTTGCAAAATCTCTGTCTGCCCGATCCACCGACCAGGGTCAACGTAGGGCTTCGCAAGTTTCAGTCGGATCCCGTCAATTTCGACATGTGTCGAATTTTCCGGTCCGCCATCTTCGGTTTGTGATTTTGGGTCAGTCGTAGGGCTCATTGCAACCGTCTTATTATTGAATCTCGATCATTCATCGCTGCTTGCAAAGGCCGACGCGGGTTTTGCTTCGGCTCCCGACTTGATCCGTTCATCTTCGTCGTGAACCGCTTTAAGGATCGCATCAATGTACTGGTGAATCGAATGGTCGGCGAAGTGATCGATCTTCCATCGCCGCAGACCGCGCAGAAACCCACGCCACTTGTCACGGCGTTTCGAAACCAATCCGAGTTTCCGGATGCGTCCGTTTCGGTCAAAGTAAACTTCATCGCCGCTGTGCCGGTATCCCAAGAAAGAGGGTGGCACACGGGTGACGACGTCGTTGTTGTTGACGAACCGATAATGGTCCATCTTAACGTAGTTGATGTACCTTTTGTCCCCTACGCGAGGGCTTCCAAAAGTGAAAAGCTCGACGGGATTACTGGGTATATGCGACAGATAGCATCGGCCGGCACAAATCGTTGCCATCGCACCGCCGAGTGAATGGCCGCAAAAATACAACGAATGCGAATTGTCCAACAATGCGGTCTCGATCATCGGCCACAAATCGTCCACCTCTTGCTTGAAGCCGCGATGGACGCGCCCAACCGTTTCGGCAACCACGCTTCTCGCATTGGCATCGGCGCGAATATCGTTCCACTCATTTGGCTCGGTCCCTCGACACGCAATGACACAATCATGATCATTTTGGAAACGGTATGCCTGTGAACCATCGCGATCATAGAAGGTTACATCCGGAAACCCGGCTATCTTCGCTGCCTTCGTCGCCTCGGCTTCGTCGTTGTACGAGATCATCGACATCTCAGCGAATAACAGCGATCGTCGAATAAAGCTCAACTCCGCGATCGGCACCTTGACATCCGAATGGATGACGAGTGGCACCTCACCGGGGTCACTGACAACATTGTCCCGCAAGACAGTTTTCGAGACGTTTTCTAACACCCCTCTACCTCGCTTCCTTAGACGACAAAATGGCGAAATCTGCGCCGTACAGCCTAAAGCGATAGGCACCGGTTTGACCAGCCCTGGATCAAAACAACACTGTCCGGCCGGCGGTTCGTCCAGATCGAATTTTAGGGTTGGGTGTAACTTGTACTGGCGGACTTCCAGTCCGCCAGAAACCGACGTTTGTCGACGGACTGGAAGTCCGTCGTACCCCAAAATCAAGAATTG
>JAGQPO010000477.1 GCA_020426665.1 Planctomycetales bacterium | reverse complement strand
CGGCGATTGCGTGAAGCCGTCGCGTGTCTGCAACGACTTGATGATTGGGCGGTTCCCGGAGACATGAAATGAACCAGCCGCAAACCTGTCCGAATAGTGAAACGTGGCGCCGGTGGATTCACGGTTCCGACGAAGTCGATGGTGAAATCGCAATAGGTGATGACCGCTTATTAAGTCACCTGGATTCCTGTGAACGATGTCAACACGCGGTCGCGCAAATGTCGGCAGACGATTTATTCTATTGCCAATCCCGTGACGCGCTTCGCTCGACTGGGCTGACCAGTCACGATTGGCGCAAAGAGTGCGGGGATGCAGTCGAACCTGCTCGGCCGGAGACGTCCAATCCGGCGGTTGTGTCGCTAGTCCGATCGCTGCTGGGGCCGAGTGACGACGAACGGTCACTGGGACGTTTGGGGCACTTCGAGATATTGGGGGTTGTGGGCAGTGGCGGAATGGGGATCGTTTTAAAAGCGCGCAGCATCGCGATGGATCGCATCGTCGCCATCAAGATACCACAGCCGCAATACTGGCAATCTCCGGAAACGCTTCGGACCTTGGAGCGTGAAGCCAGATCGGCCGCCGCCGTGGTTCACCCCAATGTGATTTCGATCTATCACGTGGATCGTTATCGCGACGTTCCCTATTTGGTGATGCCCTACTTGCCGGGGCAATCATTGGAGCATCGCATACGACAATCGGGACAGATGTCGATCGACGAAAGTTTGCGGATCACGCGTCAGGTCGCCGCAGCGCTCGCTGCCGCACATGCGTGCGGTGTGGTGCACCGTGACGTCAAACCGGCGAACATCCTGTTAGGCGCCGGCACCGAACGTGTCGTGTTATCAGACTTCGGTTTGGCCAAAATTCAAAGCGACGCGACCTGTACCGCGACCGGGACGTTTGCCGGCACCCCGCTGTACCTTTCGCCGGAGCAGGCGTCGGGGTGTGGCGCCGGCCCGGCGGGCGACATCTACAGCCTGGGAACCGTGCTGTGGACCATGTTGTGTGGTCAGCCACCGATGGCCGGGATGCATGCCCACGCGATTGTTCGCCGCATCGCGGACTCGAAATTGCCACCGTTGTCAGAGCAGCGATCGGATTTACCGGATTGGATGTTGCGACTGATTGCCAGATTGCACGCCGATGCACCGGCCGACCGGCCCGGTGCCGACGAATTGGCCGGCTGGATCGAAGCCTGCCAGCGACACATGGTTGACGGGCAAGCGGTCGTACTTCCCGAGGCGTTACGAACGGAGCAAATCAAACCGAAACGCTCGCTCCGCTGGGTCGCGTCGCTTGCTGCATTCACATTGCTGTTGTTTGTGGGCTGGCTGTTCCGCGGGGCAATCGATCCAGACTCGGATGCTTCTTCGGTCGCCTCGGAAACAAACGTTGACAACGACACAGAACCGTCAACGCCGAAGCCTGTTACGCAAGCCGATCAGATCGCGGCGCCGGTCGTCGATCAATCCGTGGCAGTCAAACGCGCGGACGAAACCGACATCTACCTTGATCAGATTCAAAATGAGTTGATCGAAGTCAACCAGAGTACGCTGCCGGATTGGGAATCAAGAATCCAGCAGTTGCTGCGGTAACTGTTTCACTGATCATCGCCTACTCTTTTCAAGCCGCTACGCACCCTTTTCAAAACGGTTCCAATCATGAAATCAAACGTTGTCATCGCGGTCTTGGCATGTTGCCTGTCGGTAACCACCGCCCGAGCGGCTGAATTGACCTTTGTACAACCCGATGGAACGCCCGCCGCAGGCACAAAGTTCTACCGATCGTTTTTGGAAGCGGGCGGTTATGAGATGGACATGATGATGATGGGGATGGGCAGTGGATACGAGGGAATGGGAGACGACTCGTACGGCGCGGGGGGTGGTGAAACAATGTCGGGCGGTGCAGGCATGATGCCGGGCGGTGACGACATGGGAGCGATGGACGAGATGTACGGTATGGGAATGGGCATGGAGATGGGTGATATGCAGCAGCCCCAAGAAAATCTCGCATTTCTAAATGGCGCGCCGTTGCAACCGATGGCCGGCCAGTCCGGCGAACTTTTGACCTGCGATGAGAATGGTAAGGTCGAACTTGAGGCCAACCGGGCACGACGGCAAATACGTTTCATACGCCATTCGCATTTCGGGCTCGCGGTGCATGAATCAGGCTTCAGTTTTATTCCAGCTGGCACCAAGTTTTCGCCGCAGGTGACGCTGCGCCGCGGCGGGAGCATCAATGTGACAATCGACGAAGGAATCGACACATCGAAGTACCAGGTGCTGACATGCTGGCAGAACGGATTTGCCTATCCGAGTCTGGCAGAATACGTTGACCGATTTGATTCTGCTAAAGTTGGCATGGAGATGCAACCCAAGCTGCAAATCGATCAGGACGACTGGCGATTTAAAGCGAGGTTTCGCTGGTTCCAAACCGCACCATTGGGTGAAACCTTTTCGGTGCCGCCCGGCGAAGTGCGCGTCACGATTGTTCCTATGCAAGTTAACGGAAGATCGACTGGGGAAATGAATGCAGATGAGTTGTTAGAATTGCTGATTGCCGGCGGTCCGAGCGTCATCCATCTGTTCACCGAGACACAAAAGGAAACCGTTTTTCATAAGTTTACCGGTTTAAGATCCTTGGTCTGCAGGCTGCCCCAAGGTGCAAAGAATGAACTGCCGCTTTGGGGTGACCAACCGCACAATCAATACCACTTGAAACGCTTCACGCGCTCAAACACAACAGAGCCTTTCGACTTGGCCGAACCAACGGCTGTGGAGTTCGCATCCAGAGTTGCCTTTACAGAGTTCCTGAACAAGCAACGTAGCGCGCGATCGACGTTTCAAGAGATGCGGGTTCCGACGGTGTCCCAAGTCGACCATGCCAGATTCGATTTACTGAGTCCAGGTTGGTACCAAATCGAAAAACTTAACGACGACGGCAGCTCGACATTGGGGATTCCCATCATCAAGTTATGGGAGTCCGGCAAAGGCGAGTCCACTGCGGTTCTTGCCGGTGCCAAGGTACAGGGTGTCGACGGAGCGTTTGAGTTGGCAATGTCCAACCAAGGGATTGCGACATTTCGGTCAGACGAAGTTGGCATCGATGCTGGTGCGGCAACGATTGATCGCCAAAGAACCGATGCCGAAAAACTGAAACTGGTCACCACGCTGCGACGCGAGGTCGACGAAGCGATTGCCCGCATGGTTGAACATCGAAATCGGCTTCACGCGATTGAAGTCGAGCTTCGCGGTAACAACCACTTGGTGGACCCGTTTGGTGGTGGTGCCGCCGGAACTGACCCGTTTGGCGGAGGTGGTGTCGGACCGGACCCGTTTGGCGGTGGAGGTGCTGCTGCTGGATCGGACCCGTTTGGCGGAGTTGATCCATTCGGCAATTGATTGTCGGAAGGGCATCCATCGTTTTTGCAGCATGCTTGCCCGCAGCGCTGGGCAGGTTAATGGTGCCGCGATTGACATCAGCCGTATCGCGCTAGCGTACGGGCATCG
>JAGQPO010000476.1 GCA_020426665.1 Planctomycetales bacterium | reverse complement strand
GTAGCTCAATTGGTAGAGCACTGGTTTCCAAAACCAGCGGTTGCGGGTTCGAGTCCCTCCACTCCTGCTTTTTTCCGTTAATCAACATCCTCTGGTGCCAAGACTCGCACCAGAACAGCGACCAGATTGGCGGCGGAGGGCCCACACCCTCCACAAAGTATTGGCCTCCACGAATTATTGATTAACAAGTGTCGGCATCCGAGATGCCGGCCGATTCGAATTTTAAGGACAAACGAGTGTCTCGAGACATCGCCGGGAGCAAAGCGAATACAACCGCCAGCGGCGGTTCGCTGACGAGCGAACTGCTCCATGCTTCCGTTTACAAACCAAACCAGGGGCGGATCGTCCGCCAATTGACCGTTCTGGCCATTTGGACCGTCGTCGCCTTGGGCGCATGGCGGCTGTACGCCACCCTTGATGATTCCACATCCAACAAGGCGATCTCGGTCGGAGTCCCCGCCGGAATTTTGCTGGCCGGCCTGTGGATCGGTTATCGTTTGATCAATTGGCCCCGATTCGCTGACTTTTTGATTGCCGTTGAAGCGGAAATGAAGAAGGTCACCTGGCCCAGTCGCGACGAAGTGAAGCGGGCGTCAGTGGTTGTGATCGTGACGATTGCGATTCTGGCAATCTCGTTGTTCCTGTTTGACATCTTTTGGCAAGCATTTTTTGATGCTCTGTGGGCAACCGCCTAGACAAACCGGCGCGGCAGAATCGGACAACCGCATGTGTCGTGTCCGCCGGTCGCTCCGAAACGCGAATCTCCCGTCGGCATCCATGTGCCGTGCCTAAAGCATCTCTCCTTCCGTTTTTTATCGTTCCCAGCCGTTTTCAGTGCTCCCATGACCGACGAATCCCAAACACCAAACGCCGACGACTCCGAAGCATTCGACGAGTCAAATGACGTGATTGAAGGGGATGATTCTGGCTCCAGTCAATCAGATGGAGACCAGGTCGGCGCTGCGGCAGCCCAGTCGACCGGCGAAGTCTTTCTTGATGGTGACGATGACCAACCGTCGCCCGAAAGTGACATCGAGATGGATTGGTACATCTTGAAAGTTGCGTTCAACCGCGAAGATTCGATTGCCGACGCCCTCCGCAAGAAAATTGCGATGGAAGGTATGGAAGAATACTTCGGTGAGGTCGTTGTCCCCAGCGAGGATATCGCGACGTTTACACGGGACGGCAAAAAACGCATCACCAAACGTAAACTTCTGCCCGGCTACATTATGGCCCGGATGGCAATCAACGATGACACCTGGTTCCTGGTTCGTGAAACCGGCGGAATCAGTGACTTTACCGGCTCGGCAGGAAAACCGATGCCGATGGACCCGGCCGACGTCGAACGATTCATCAATCGACCCGAAGCCGAAGACGAAGAAGAAACGCCAATCAAAACCGCGATTCCATTCAAGGTCGGGGACCGGGTCCGCGTCAAGGAAGGCAATTTTGAAAACCAAGAAGGAGACGTTGATACGGTCGACGAAGCCAACGGACGCGTCACTGTGATCATCAACATCTTCGGGCGCAGCGTGCCAATGGAACTTGACCACTGGCAAGTCGAGCCGGTGTAGCTAACCTATCGGGACAGCACAACGAAATGACCCGATGGGTGCTTCTCATTTCCGGTTTCTGTCCCTTCGACTTTCACTTTCGATCAATCGAATAAGCCGAATCAAAAACTAAGACGCAGCGCCAGCTGCAAACCGCAACAAATAACTCAATTCAAATTTCAACAAGCATCCAATCATGGCAAAGCAAGTAACCGGTCAGGCAAAATTCCAAGTTCCCGGTGGTCAAGCCACTCCAGCTCCTCCTGTTGGTACCTCGCTGGGTAAATATGGCGTCAACTTGGGTCAATTTGTCCAGGCGTTTAATGACAGGACCAAGGAATACAACGGGACGCCGATTCCTGTTGTTGTCACTGTTTATAACGACCGAAGCTTTGACTTCATCACCAAAAGCCCACCGGCAGCTGCACTGCTGAAGCAAGCCGCCGGAATCGCAAAGGGCAGCGGCGTTCCGCACCTGAACAAAGTCGCAAAAGTGACTCGCGCACAATGCGAAGATATCGCGACCAAAAAGATGGCGGATCTGAACGCCCGCAGCATGGACCAGGCCGTTCGAATGATCGAAGGCACCGCCCGCAGCATGGGCATCGAAGTCGAAGGCTAGTACTTCGTCAATTTTTTGGGGTACGACGGACTTCCTGTCCGTCGACAAGTGTCGATTTCAATGGACTGGAAGTCCGTCGTACAACTTTCACCCAACCCTAGAATTTAAATCTGGACAAAGCACGCTTGGTCCGTCAACGTTTGATTTTAGGGTAGCGGAACTCGTCAAGAGTTTCGATTCGTTCGGTGATTCGCAAAAGTCTTGACGACTTCCGCTACGTTCCCAATGGGCTTAATTGCTCGGCCATAGTGGTCGACGTTGATTCTCCGGCAAGATCGACCGATTGACTCGTTCGGGGTCCTCTTGGCTCCACGTTTCACGCATCGACCCGGCACGGACTTCGCGCGTCACCGATTTGTCTTGCCAGCGGATCAAATACGTCGACGTCGGATCAATACGGCGAGGCAATTGAGAAGGGTGTTTTACCAATCGCCAGGCGCGAACTTCGAATTGCCGGTTCTTTCGCGACCAATCAAAGAAAACCACCTGGCGAAAAACTTCTCGGCCGTGTTCGTCTAAGAAGTGATTCAGTTCGACCAAATCTACTTCTGCGGTTTCCGTGTTTTCGGCTTGCCCACCGCTCGGCAAAATGGAGGTCGTGGAAAACGACGCCCAAGAAGATGCCAACGACAACACCGCAGCGCAGATCATTAAAGACATGGTCGAATCACCGGTAGAAGCTTCCGTCGGTTCCAGTACTGGGGAAACCGCTGGTTGTCGGATAGGAACTGGCACCGGCGGTGCTGCCGGGTGCATAACCACTTGCATCGCCCGGGGGCGTTCCGGAATACGGTCGAGGAGCAAGCGACGCACTGGCCGTTGAGAACGATGCCGTCGACGCGCCGGTCGACACAGCGGTTGCCGGAGTCTGACCGTTGGCGCTGGTTGTTTGGGACGCTGATGGTCCGACCGATGATGTTCCCTGATTCGTGGAACCAAGGCTAACCGAGCCCGGAAGACTCAGCCCGGCACTTGGTACCGACATGGTCATGGAATCAGTGCTCGCTGTCGCCGATGGTAACTTGGGAGTGAACGGCTTTGGATTGCTGGCGCCACTCGCAGAAGTGTTGACGGTTTGCATCATCGATTCAGGCAACGCAAACCCAGTGGCCGATGGCGCCGCCCCGGTCGTTGAACCTGAGGGCGTTCCGAAGTTTGATGTCCCGGACGGTAAAGTCGACATGCCGGTTGTGGGCGCCTCGGTCGGTAACGTATATCCCGTCGACGGCGTTGCTCCGCCCACTTCGACGCCGGGCGCGGGATACGATGACGGCATTGTGTATCGACTTCCGGAAGACGTTGTTGCCGTCGAAGTCTTGGTGCCGAATTTGTACCCGGTGGGCACTGCTGGAATCGTTGAATTGTTTCCAGTCGGAGCGGCTATTCCACTCCCTGGTTTGGCATAGGACGCCAGGCCGGTGGTCGGGGCGTTTGCAGTTCGGCCCGACGCCAGATTGAAACCGTTTGACTGGGCCGCCGCGCGGTTGACAGTGTCCGCGGTTGGATCAAAACCGGTTACCGGCAAGTCCGGATTGACGGACGCTACGGCGTTACGATCGGGAAGTTCCGCCGTTCCGCCGGCATAGGAAACGATCGCATCGGGGGTAGCGGATTCTCCGGGAGGTGCGGGATAGGTGACCGATGGCCCGTTACCAGCCAATGTTTCCGCCGATGGCGTGCTCCGCCAGCTGAACATGTTCCACTTTGGCATCGCACTGCGACATCCCGTCGAAACGAGAATCATGCCGGCGCATCCGGCGATCAACAATGGGTGCGATAGCTTCGTTTGTTTCTGCATCCTTGCAGCCTTCTCTCGGGCGAATTTGGTATGGCGAACTTCGGCACTCCGTCGCCGATGATTGATTTACCGCTTTGCAATGGGGACCCTAAGACGGGTGAAGAAACCAGGTCAAGAGCAGTTCCCCATACCGGGACAACTTTCCACTAGTGTTCCGTTGCAGCTTGATTTTGGGGTACGACGGACTTCCAGTCCGTTGCCAAGTGTCGCACAACGGGGACAGGGCACTTTCCACTAGTTGCTAGCAGTCGGGTAGTCCAATCCAAACGTGCCGTGTCCCCAAACGATCCGTCCCCGGGCGATCCTTCTCGCTTGGCATTGCCTTTTCCCGGGCGTGAATGCGTCAGTGTTGGATCTAATAGGGTTCATCGGAGTCCCTCGCTTACGCGTTCGGGTTGTGATAACGTGCAAGGGTCTAATTCCGGATGGTCCCTACGTGAAATTGCAGTCCTTCCGCCCGATTCCCTATTCCTTGAACCTTAAGCCTTAAACGTGCCATCTTTCTTCAACTCACCGGCCGACCCCGATGCGCTTCTGACTCACGCTCCCGGTCCCTCTGGGTCACTCCCGCTGACCGATGAAATCTTGCGAACATGGTCTTCCGGGGATCTGTTTGGGTTAACGCAAAGCGTTGCGATGGGATTTGACCCTCGCCGAGTGCTCGGTGACCAGTACCTGATACTCAGTACACAAGGCGGCCTGCGTGACGAAGACGGGACGCCACTGGCGCTCGGTTACCACACCGGGCACTGGGAAATCGGCTTGCTCGTGCGAGCAGCTGCCGAGCAATTGACTGCCCGCGGGGCCGTTCCATTTTCGGCCTATTGCAGTGACCCCTGTGACGGACGCAGCCAAGGGACTCGCGGGATGTTTGATTCGTTGCCTTATCGCAACGATGCCGCCATCGTTTTCCGCCGACTGATTCGATCTCTACCGCTGCGAAAAGCGATCATCGGCATCGCGACCTGCGACAAGGGTTTGCCGGCAATGATGATGGCATTGGCCGGTTCAAAGGATTTGCCGAGTGTTCTGGTTCCTGGCGGGGTGACGTTGCCCGCAACCGAGGGTGAAGACGCTGGTAAGGTGCAGTCCATTGGCGTGCGATACACCAAAGGAGAAATGACGCTGGAGCAGGCATCGCTGGAAGGTTGCCGCGCCTGCGGAACACCGGGCGGAGGCTGTCAATTCTTAGGGACCGCAGCGACCAGTCAAGTCGTCGCCGAGGCATTGGGGATGACGATTCCGCATGCCGCACTCGGGCCCAGCGGCGGTCCGATATGGACCCAGATGGCACGCGATTCAGCCGATGTTGCAATTGAGTTGGTGGCGTCGGGCGCGACACTGGCAGACACGTTGACCGATGACTCGCTTTACAACGCGATGTTGATCCATGCGGCCGTCGGTGGCAGCACGAACTTGTTGCTGCACATACCGGCGATCGCCGCGGCCGCCGGACTTCGGCGTCCCGATGCCGATGCGTTTCGTCAAATCAATGGCTCCGTGCCCCGCTTTGTCGATTGTTTACCAAATGGTCCCATCGGTCATCCAACGATTCGATTTTTCTTGGCCGGCGGAGTGCCTGAGGTTGCGTGGCACCTGCGAGAGCTCGGATTGCTGCGAACATCCGCCCGCACCGTTTCCGGGATGACGTGGGATGAAATCCTTGATCAATGGCACTCCAGTGAACGAAGAAAGTTTTGTCGCGAGAAGCTTGCCGAAGCGGACGGCGTCGATCCGGATGACGTGATCGTTCCACCCGGAAAAGCCGCCGCCAAGGGGCTGACTCCGACCGTCAGCTTCCCCGTCGGTAACCTTTGCCCCGAAGGTTCTGTGATCAAGGCAACTTCGATCGATCCCAGCGTCATCGATGACGACGATGTCTATCGCAAACGCGGCCCTGCGCGGGTGTTTACAAGTGAACGAGACGCGATCGCCGCCGTCAAAGGTCAACGCGGCCAGCCGATCGTCGCGGGTGACATCATCGTGCTGATCGGGCGAGGTCCGCTGGGTTGCGGTATGGAAGAAACCTACCAAATCACTTCCGCACTGAAGTATCTGTCATTTGGAAAGGAAGTCGCGCTTGTGACCGACGCAAGGTTTTCCGGCGTCAGCACCGGCGCTTGCATCGGGCACGTCGGCCCCGAGGCTTTGGCCGGTGGTCCCATTGCAAAGGTGCGTGACGGCGATGTGATTGAAATCGAAATCGATCGCAAGAGTCTGGACGGACGTGTCGAGTTGATTGAATCGGCCGACGGCATACCCGCCGAGACGCTGCTGGAACAACGCACGCCGCATCCCGACCTGGGGGTCGAACCCAACATGCCTGACGATACGCGATTGTGGGCGGCACTCCAGCAAGTCGGCGGCGGTGCGTGGGGAGGATGCATCTATGATGTCGACGAAATCATCGAAACGCTCAAGGCCGGGATGATAGCGCGCGGGAAAGACAACGTGAAAAACTGCCCGTAGTGAAGCGTTAAGTGCCTCGTGCTTCGTCAACGTTTGGTTTTGTGGTACGACGGACTTCCAGTCCGTCGCCACGTGTCGATACCTGCGCCCAGAAGATGAACCGCTTCACTCTGCTTGCGACATCGCCTGATTGAGTGCGTCCGACAATTCATCAATCTGGGTCTGTGAATACTGTCTCCTCCCAGCCAGTTTTGCCGCCCTCCTGGTCCACGCCACGTCGACACCGGGCGGTAAATCTTCGAGCGCGAAGGCAAGTTTTCCCGGTACACCGAAAAAGTTGAATTCGTTTTCGTCGACATGAATGTTGCGAGTTTCGCGGGTCGCCCACTTCGTCACGCGAATCGGTTCGTTGATGATCGACATCGTTTCGTCGACTTTTGATGTAGCATCATCAAGCGATGGAGGTACGAGCAGCCAAGTCATCGTCGCGCCGCCGCCCGTCGACCGGTCCAAGTACACATAATGACGCGTCAAGTACTCACGATGCTTTCCGTTTCGGTGCATCACCGATGGGGCATCAAAGACGGCAACCTGCGGCGTCTTTGCGATCACCGATACCGCGGCCAGCTGTTGCTGGTTGGTTCGCAAAACCTGGCGACCGATGAATCCAAGGGAAACACCCAAATCCGATGCATTATCCGGTGTAACGACAACCCGTCCCGACGTTCCATCGGCACTGTAGCCGACACCGATTTGGTCCAGTTCGTATTCGTGAACATCACCATTTCCCGCTGCGGCTTTTTCTTTGATGCCGGCCATAATCGTCAGCGAACATTTTGTTGCGGCATCCCGAACCGTTTCGCTGAGCGCATCTACGTCACCACTGTTGATCCTCGGCGAAGCAATCAACACCAGCCGATTCCATACAAGATTCTCCGGGTTGTCACTGACAAGCGTTCCCGGTTCGATCAATTTGATCGGCTGCCGGTCCAAGACCTTGTCTGATTGCACCGTCCGATTCTGGTCGAATTGGTTCTGGGATCTGCAATCTCGCCAGGGAACCAGGACCGACGCAATCACCAAC
>JAGQPO010000475.1 GCA_020426665.1 Planctomycetales bacterium | reverse complement strand
AGGGAGCGAGATTCTGATCAACGTGGGGAACCTTAGTCTTAGCGACACCAATCCGAATCTCCGCGGATTGAACGCCATCGATTACAGTCGGCTGACAAAACCCGACTTTGCGAAGCTTTCTGAATTGGTTGTGCCTTTGCAAAACGCGTCGCAAAGTATCCGCCAAAAAATAGATTCGCTCTCCGACGACATCGGCGCGCCACCGGTTTTTCGCCAGTTTCTCAAGACCCAGTTTGACAATCTTGATCGTAAGATTTTGAAGCTGGAAAACTCGGCCGGATATGAATTGCCGATCCTTGAGAATCCAACGATTCTGTTTCGGCTGTTGCTCGGGGAGGACGTGGATCTGGTCACATTCAAAGCGATCTTCCACCAAGACGCCGAGGCCACAAAACACATTCCTTTGTGGGGACCCTTCGATGTGCGTTTTAACGGTACGATCGGATTCGACGGGTTCTTTCGGGCGGCCTACGACACGTATGGAATGCGCCAGTTCATTGACCAATTCCTGAAGGGTAACCGTGACGTGGGGCTGCTTGGCAACGGATTCTACCTTGATTCGTCACGCGAGTTGATCAAGTTTCGCGGGAGCATCAGTGGCGGCGGTGAGCTTCGCGCGCTCCTTGGCACAGTCTTCACTCCGTTGCCAGTCCCAGTTTTCGCGTTTGCAAGTGTCAACGGTTCGTTGCGAGTTCAAGGCGAAAACGGCAGCGACAGCTTGACAATTCGCTTGATCGACAACAACCCGAACAACGGTGCAAACAAGGTTCGAGTCTTTGAAGCTGGGGAAGTCGGAAGTTCGCTTTTTCAGGTCCAGGGAGAAATCGTTGCAGACTTAAACTTTGTCGTCGAAGTAGGACCTCTGATCGGCCCCGCTGTGCAGGTATTTCAGGTGGGGATCACGTCGCCGGAAGTGCTTTTCACCACCGCGTCGATGGATACGAGCAACCCCTATGAAAGTCTCCGCAGTGTACCCAATGAAGTGCCACAGGATTTGGTTCTTGATCTTCTGTTTGAGCCCGAAGGCCAAGACGATGTGCCTGATTCGGTTGTCGTCTTCCGCGAGTTCAACGAGATCGGCACGCCTTTCGTCTCCATCGCCGTCAACGGTGTACTGCAACGGAGAATTGTGCGCGAAGACCTGGTCAAGAACGTCATTCTTTCCGGCACCGACACGGAAGATGAATTCATCATTCGTGACGTTTCAAAACCGGTCAAAATCGACGGGCGAGGCGGTTTGGACCGACTAAAGATCGCGGATGATTTGCCGTACGACGGAAAAAAATCCCGAGACTATTTGATCGAAGATCATTTGATCCAGATCGGGCCCGCTCGTAATCCGATGCTTTTGGTCAACTACGGAAATATCGAATCCGTCAACGTTCAACTCTCGACCGTGACGCCATCCAACCGTGTCGCTATTCCAAGCGTATCCGTTCCCACGACGGTCCGCGGAGGGAACTTTGCCGACAGCTTTACCGTTGGCGATGGATCACACAACTTGCTTTGGATCGCACAGAAACTTCGTATCTTCGGTGGCGGAGGATTCGACTTCTTGGAGTTCGATGACCGAGCAAACCTGGCCTCGGCGGACATCCTGATGAGTCGAATTTTTCGCCCGCCGTCTGAGGTGTTGCAAGGCCAGTCTGCCGAGTATCGCGAATTGCAATGGGATTCCGTCGCGACATTGTCATCCAGCTTTTCGTTCACCCGTGTTCCCACTCCCGTGTCACGTCGAATTGAGTTCGAGGAAATTGAAACGGTCCGAATTCGGGGCGGCGCTCATGGGAATATAGTGACGATCTTTGACCGCGAGGCCCCTCCATCGTTACCAACATCAATCGTTCCCACCAGCATCGGTGTCTTTGCGGGGTCGGGTGACGATCAGATCAAAGTGCAACGAACCACCGGGCCAGTGATCGTTGACGGTTCCGGAGGTGATGATGTTGTCGTGATCGGTGACCCAGAGTTTGGCACGTCGAAACTTCAAGGCGATTCGATCAAGTATCGCAACCCCGGCGGCACCCTGAGCTTGGCGGTCGATAATTCCGCGGGCGTCGTGGGCCAGGATATCTCTCTGAGGATGAACGGCGACGTGGGACGCATCCAGGGACTTGGTCCAGAGGTGCGATTTGACGCGACGCAATTGGTCGGACTTGAGATCCGCGCCGGACGTGGCAGCGATCATATCGATATCTATGACACGCCGTTCAATGTGACGCTGAACCCGCGAAGGATACTTCAAACCAAGATTCTTCCCGGCGAAGGGTTTAACGACATCGTCGTCCACGCGACAACCGGTCCACTGACAATCGCTTCGACGGGAGTGTTTGACAACGTTACTATTGGTGCTCCCGGTCGAGGGTTGGATCGGGTTTCCGGCGGTGTGACGGTGGACGGCGGGCGGCTGTATGTCGACGACGTGAAAGGTGGTGCGCCGCGACTATTTTCACTCGCGGAAAACTTCCTGGGCACGGCCGGATTGGGGACGATTTCAATGGCGAACTTGCAGGGCTTCACACTACAAGGCAATGAACGAGGAAATCGTTTCGTTGTCGATGGTGCGCCGCGCGGCGCCGGTTTCCTCTCCGACGCGACACTGCTGACCGGTGGCGGAGATGATTACGTCCACGTCAAGGCAACCAATTTCCCACTGGCGATTGACTTGGGAAAAGGATTCAACGATGGCGTCGACTTCGGTGGACCAACACTCTCTCTTGATGCGATTCAGAGCGATGTGTCTGTCGTCGGGGAGTCGACGTCTACTTCGGTAAGTATCGACGACTCTGGCGAGACTGATCCGCGAGACTTTGTCATCGACAGCCGAAGCGTTTCCTGGGATGCCCGCGAGCACGTTAAATTTTATTCCGGATTCAAATCGTTTCAGCCTGATACGTTTGTGTTGAACGGAGGAATGGGTGACGACCAGATCTTTGTGCAAGGGGATCCCAACAAGCGTGACGTAAGATTGAATCCCGGTGCCGGCGACGACTATGTCTTTTTCAATACTGCCGACGGCCGTCTTTCCAATCTCGGAACTTACGGGGTTTTTGACTCCAGCGGTATCGATACGATCTTCCTTGACGACACCGTCGAAACCGCAAGCCAAACTTACACATTCGACAAAGCGATTTTCCAACGATTGACAACGACTGGCACACAGGTCGCATTCAACGACGTGGAACTTGTGGCGCTTCGCGGAGGCAGCGGGAACAATCAATTCGATGTTCGACAGATCCCTGCCGGCGTTGTCGTGGAATTCATCGGTGGCGAAGGCAATGACATTCTGAACGGACCCGACATGGACGCACTTTGGCAAATCATCGACGACACCGGTCGCCACGCCCTTGTGGATCCGAATTCGTCCGCTGGTGGACTAAGTTTCTTTGGAATCGAGGATCTGCAGGCTGGCAACGGTACTGATGTCTTTCTGTTTGAACCAGATGCATTGCCGATTGCAGGCAACATCGATGGCGGCGGTGGAGTCAATTCGCTTGACTACTCACCGTTCACCACAGGCGTTTACGTGAACATTGCCGCGGGGCAAGCGGATCACGTTACCGGAAATGTCTCTTCGATCGCATCGGTGATCGGAGGTGCCGGACACGACATCTTGATCGGATCAGCCGGCAGCGATCTGTCAGGGGGACTTGGTCGCGACCTATTGATTGCTGGTCAATTTCCCAGCCGACTTTTTGGCGGCTCGGATGATGACATCTTGATCGCCGGCGTCACGGACTACGACACCGACCGAGCCGCGCTGGATTTGATCCGTGATTTCTGGACGCGTGACGATTTAGATTATGCCGAGCGGGTCGATCGGTTGCTGTCCGGCGATGGCGTGCCAAGGCTTGACGAGAGCACCGTCCGAAGCAACGGCGGAGGGGGATTGCTGGAAGGTGGCAATTTGGATGATCTTGATCTGTTCTTTGCCGGATTGCTGGACCAGTCCGATGCACAGCTCGATGAAACGGTCAAGTTGCTAAGAACGAAAGAAACATTGGCTATCGTTGACCGCAACCAAGCGTGAAAGCGTTTCGAACGGGGTCGCTCAAGTAAACACGGGCTGGGGTGCATAACTTCCGCCCAGAATGGGATCGGGGTCGGTGCCGAGCCAATCTTTCAAGACCGATGCATAGACGCTGCGGAAATCGATCTTGTATTTCAAGTCGCCTTGTTCAAGATCGGTTAAGCCGGGTGCGTCGCCGATCAGACCGGCATTCAATCCGCCGCCACACAAGAACATCGGACCGGCGGCGCCGTGGTCGGTTCCTTCGCTGGCGTTCTCGGAGACACGCCTGCCGAATTCGCTGAACGTCATCACACAGACTCGCCCGTCATGGTCGTGTGCCTGCATGTCCTTGACAAAGGCCGAAACCGCATCACTCCATTCGCGAAGCAAGATCGAGTGGGTGTCGGCTTGCTGGGCGTGCGTATCAAACCCGTCTAATTCCAAGTAGTAGATCCGCGTTTTCATTCCCGCATCGATCAACTGCGCGACAACTCGCAACTTTTCGGCAAGTCCAGATTGTGGATAGACCACGTCAGTTTGGTAACCTTCGGCGGCCTCGGTGACACGAGTGCTGGCCGAGATCGCACTCTTGGTACTGGAACGCAAAAAATCCAGCAGGTCGTCCCCGTGATTTGAATCCTGCTGGGTCGGAAGAACACTCAACAATTCTCTCAGTTCCTCGGGATTTGATCCACGCAGCTGAAATTCTTTCAGCTCTTTAATCGTTGGAACCCGGACGGATTCCGAGGCAAGCGCGAAAGGTTGTTGTTGGTCTCCGAGATGCAGCGCCGGCACGTCCCCACCGTTGGCGCGGGGGAATTGCTCTAGCGCACGACCCAACCAACCGTTCGTGCGCGGTTCGTCTTTGCGGACACAGGTATGCCAGATGTCCATCGATTCAAAGTGCGATCGATTAGGGTTGTCGTAGCCGACACCATGAACCACAGCCAGTTGCCCGTCACCGAGCAGGTCCATCATTCCACGCAGGGACGGATGCAAACCGTGGTTCTGGTCGACGGTCAGTACGTTCGGCTTCGGAATTGCCAACTTAGGCCGCGCGGCTCGATAGGCTTCATCGGCGTAGGGAATCACCGTGTTCAGTCCATCGTTACCGCCGGTAAGTTGGACGACCACCAAAATACGGTCACCGGCAGAATCCGCCGACTCGGCGGCATCAAGTAAGCACGCCGGCATCGTGGCACCGACACCGATCGCAAGCGCACCGGAAGTGGACGTTTGAAGAAACTTGCGACGGTTGGATTGGTGTTGAAACATTGGATTGACCAGATTATTGGATTCGGCTTCTGGGCAGTCGTTGATCGCTCTGTGATCAACACGTTATCATCGCAGAGCGATTAACGACATTAGGCGAGTTGAAATTCGGGCAGTGACGTGATCGCGTGCAACAGCTGGCGATTCCGTTGCTCCCGACCTGTACCGGGCTTGTCAAATTGCGTGGCCAATTGTCGGCGAGTCGAAACATCGATCGGCACGGCCATTAAACATTGCTCAAAATGGTTGATTGCATCGTCCGCGTTTTGAACACCGTGTCCGGCCAGGTAATCGGTCAGACTGCCGCCGGCAAACTTGGTCTCTTCGGCCGACAGAATTTCTTCGAACAAATTGGCACGTCCGAGTAAGGTCGATGAATTGATCCAGGCTCGACCGCCGTCCCAACCTTTGACGTTCGGCGGATAAAAAAGGCCTTGACCGATGCGACGCAATCCGCGGGCGACAAGTTCGCTGTTGGTCGTGCCTTGCAATCCGCGCAACATGCCGATGACCAATTCGACAGGCGACTTGATTTTTCTGGCTCGGGAGTGTGGTGAGAAAAACAAGTTGCTGGATAACATTTGCCGCAGCACCGGTGCTACCTGCAAGTCATTCTCGCGAAATGTTTTCGCCGGTTGCTCCAGCAATTCGTCCGGCGGATCAGGCTCGTCACTTATGAAATATCGATACAGTTTTCGGCAGATGAACCGCGGCATGTCGTCTCGATCGATCACGATTTTCACCGCAGCTTCGCCGTCGAAATCGCCCTGTTTCCCTAGGATCGATTTGACTCCATCATCATGCTGGTACGTGTTCTTTCGAAATTTGTCGTTGCGGATTTCCCAGCCGGTAAAACACCGAGCCAATTGGACGACGTCAACTTCCGTGTAATGGCCTTCGCCTAAACAAAACAACTCCATCAACTCGCGCGCAAAGTTTTCGTTGGGGTGTGATTTTCGATTCGAAGTCGAATCAAGATAAATCAACATCGCCGGGTCTTTGGCGATCGCTTGCGTCATCGATTCGAAGTCGCCGAGGGCATGATGCCGCAACAATTGATTTTGTCGCCACATCATGGACGCGTTTTTCACCTTGTCGGCGCCGGTGGCAAAATGGCCGTGCCAAAACAGTGTGGTCTTTTCCAGCAACTGTGCCGGCGTGAATAACAACCGATACACCCAAGCGGCCGACAACTTCATCGGATCGCCCCCGGCGAGCAGGGTCTGGGCCAACGCGTCGGCAACGGCACGAAAATCCGACGTTTCCAGGTTCTGTGAGATCAGATCATCGATCGTTTGCGTGGCGCCCTTGCCGGCTGCCTCGTTCAACAGGCCGATATTCGCCCCGAAACCTGCACGCCGGTAAAGGTGTGCCGCAAGAGATTGGTTCCACGGATTGTGATCGTCGGGCGTGAATGGCTGCCACGCCCAGTCGGGGTCGATACTGCTTTTCATAGCCATGGGACAATGGAGATGGATGGGACACTTATGTCAGTAAGGGGTAAGAAGATTTGTGGGTACGAAGATTTGTGGGTACGGCGGGCAAATTTTCTTACCACAAAATTTTCTTACCATCCCGATTCTTATCACTTGTCGGAGCGAAGGTTAATCTCCGTCTTCAATTTCAATTGCTCGTCCTGGACGTTCAATTCGATCTTCAAATCTTTGAACAGGTCAAGGACATCGAACAGCACTCCGATTTCGGCTTGGGCTTGATCGGGTCCGTGTCCTTTTTCGAGCATGTTTTGCGCGACAAGCTGTCCTTTGTTATCGTTCAAAGTGCCACTCAGTGCGGCGGCGGTCAGCACGGCGATCGTGTTGGGTCGCGATTGGGCAGCGGCCGTTTCGGGTTTGGCATCGACCAGCGTCCGCGCCAGGGCAACGGTGCTGGAGATCACCATACGATCATCAACGAAAGCGAGTGTCGGTGAAAAGTTGTAGTTGATCGCCGCGTCGGTTCGATCCTGTTCGTCTTTTGGCGGAACATATTCGGTCGTGATCAAGGTCGCGTTGCCGGATTGTTCGAATCCCAAATCCAGTTGGGGCTGTCCTTGCATGGCGCCGACGACGTTGATGAATCCGATGACATTTTGGAAGACGCGACGAAAATCGCGAGTTGTTTCCTCGGGGGTCAGCATCCGGAATTGGATTGCGAACGCTGGCAACTTGATCGCGGGTTGCGGCGATCGCGGATTAAAGGTCTGTCGATTGACAACGAATTGAAGACCGGGTTGCAAGGACCCCAAAATGTCTTCGCCGAAGTCGCGTCCCGAGAAAAACGTTGTCAGACCGGAGTCGGCTTTGGCCAAATCTTCGTTCGCCTTGTCGGTCATCAGGTCTGGCGCGCGAAGCCACATTTGTGAAAGGTCTCGATGTGCACTGAGAGCAAAAATCCGATCCGGCACATTCAACAGCGGAGGCGCCTGGGCGTGACCATCTTCGCCAAAGAAGTATTCGCGACCGTTGCCCCACTGGGCCAAGTGGGGTGACGCGATCGTCAGATCTATACCCGAAGATGCGATGTTGAGCGTCGCGAAAATGGAAGGTGCATGCTGGAGGTTGGAAACGATGCCGCCGAAGATCGCTTCGGCAGCGGGGTTGTCTGTTTTGCCGCTGTATAACTTTGGCGCGACGCCCGCGTCGCGAATGGTTTGCAAATCGACACAGGCCGCCAGCAACGACTGACCGGCGGACCGCTTGACCGCTGCGAATCGATCGGATTGGCGGAATGAATCATCACCGCCATCGATGTAGCGGTCGATGATCGATTTTCCAAGTTCCGGTTTGTTGGTCATCAGGAACCAGTTGTCGACCAGTACCATTTTGGCGTTGTTGCCCAAACTGTACACAGTGAACCCTCGGTAGACCGCTTGCTCGGCGATACCGAAATTCCCCTGCCCGAGTTGCGAGATCGCCAAGACAAAACTGCGAAACCGCTCCAACTGGTCACGGCTGGACGAACGAATCAGTAATGCCGCACCCTGGGTTGGCCCGTCAAACGCCAAGTGGACGCCGCCATCGGTCAGTACGGAAATCGCTTCGTTCCAAGGGCGTCCCATACTGCCCTCGAAGGCAGCGATACCGTGGCGCACCTGACTCAGATTGTTCGATTGGGCGACGGCTTTGACGGCCGGCATCGCTTCGATCGTTCTGCGCATCGGGTGATCCAAGGCCAAGTCAATCAGGTTGCCCGGTCGAGGCACTTCGGCATATGCCACGAGCGTTTTTGGAAGCAGATCAGCCGCCATTCGCTCCCCGTTCACAACGGAGTCTTGGGAAATCGATTGGCCGCCCCACAACATCATGAACCCCAAGGCTGGCGTCATCCATTTGAAACGGCAATTTGAGAGAAGGGCGTGCTGTTTCATGTCCATGATTCCTGGGTGGGGCAGAAAATCGAAACGGTCGGCGATCAAACTCGAAAAAATTCGACGTTGGCACCGCGTTCTTGGGAACGACTTTTTTGTTTTGTCGGGATTCACGATCGCGGCCGAGCGATCCGATCGTCAATCACGATACCCGCTAATTCTGGCGAATGTTTCATACAGGTTCAAATTCAAAAGAATTGGTACCGTCGTTTGGGTGTTCTCGTCCGTTCAAGCCACAGAACCACGCGTCACGATAAGCATGGCCACCAGGCTGGAACGCCTAGCGCGCCTCAGGTGCTATCCAGGGCGACTTTTCGCCAAAACATGCAAGCAACGGTAGCAAACTGCTACACTAGGACAATTCAGCCCGTTTACAGTCCGATAACTGACTGTTCCTATCCATCGTAGTACGTCCATGTCCAGCGACGAGAGCGAGAATATCTCAGACGATGGAAGTCGCCAGCTATGAACCACGCCCGCCGAGGCAATACGACGAATCCATTCCAAAGCCGTTAGATCGGATCTGCCAAAAAGCGATGGCGAAGCTCGCGAGCGAACGTTACGAGTCTGCGTTCGACATGGCTGAAGACCTATGGCATTTCTTGGCCTCCATCGATGCTAGCCGCGATGGGACAACGGGCTTGTCACACCCGCACAGCCAGAAACCGTTCGGCCACTCAGTGGAAACTGAAAACCACGCCAGCAAGGAACATTCGGGCACCACATCACATGACGTCGTCCGGACATCCGAAACGGAGTCCGGCGAATCACCCGAATCGGCAAGCCACGCAACATTTGAAACATCGAGTGGACGTGGGATCGCAATTGTCCCCAAAGGCATTCGCTGTTTCGACGCCCATGATTCTGACTTTTATCTGGAGTTAGTCCCAGTAGCGCGAGACCGATGCGGCTTGCCCGATTCGATTCGATTTTGGAAAACGCGGTTGGAAGAGGTTCAACGCGACAAGACGTTTCCGGTCGGATTGATCTATGGGCCATCGGGATGCGGAAAATCGTCTTTCATTCAAGCCGGCTTGTTGCCTCGGCTGTCATCATCGATACATGCCGTCTTTGTCGAAGCGACCGCTGAGGACACAGAACAACGGTTATTGTCCGCGTTGCAAACCCAGTGCCCGACATTGCCACGCGATCAAGCGGATGAGTACGCGTGGTTCGCAAGCAACTCGTTGGGAATCGCCCGCAACGTGCGCCACCTTCCACTCAACGGTTTCGGCATTTTTGACATCCACGGAAACGTGTGGGAGTTTCCTCTGATCCCCAACGGGCTTGGTTCCGACGGAATCGTCTCCAATGCCTGCTCCTTTCAATTGCGCGGCGGGGCTGTAAATAGCGGAGTCAGTGTCATCAGTCTGACCAGCGAAACGTCGCCATGTGGCCCAGACTATGTCTCGCACAACTACGGTTTTCGACTGGCCAAAAGCCTTCCGATCGACTGATGAACGATGTCCGCACGGGAGAAGTCATATTTTGTCATTTTTTTGACCTACCCCCCCGCAACCGACCCGGTGGTTTCGGAGTTACAAAGGATTGGTCCGTTCCAGTTCATTGAGTGGAATTTGCTGACCCATCATCAAATTTCCCCTGCTTGGAATCCTTTGCGTGGCACGTGAACCGGATCGTCGCTGGCGATACCTTCTGACCGCCCTGGCGGTGCTTGGTATTCTGACCGCTGGCTACACATTCGTTTTGCTGAACCAAGCTAACGAGCTTGCCGGCAATATCAAGAAAGACCTCGATCAATCGCAAAGAGACCTGGACGACGCCGACCAATTTGCCAGTTCGTCGATCGACGAACTGGACAAGCGTCAAATGGAGTTCCTGATCAAGTCGGCTCGGCGGATTCAGCCCAGTGACGCCTTCTCAGCCAAGCGAACAGAATTAAAGCAGGCTTTACGGGACTGGTTGCAGAACAAGCGTAGTCAAACGCGATTCTCGATTCATCGGGCCAGGGCAAACTATCGGCTAGGCCAGTTACACAGTCTTGACGGAAACAACCGCGAGGCGATTCGTGTTCTCTCGGATTCGATCGAGACCGCGTCCCGTAACGAAGACAAAGTCCTGGCCTGCTATGCAAGAAACACCCTGGCATGCATCAGATCGACGCTCGGTCGTGACCGCGAGGCACTTGATTTGCTGAATGAGAATGCTGCGATTCTCGCCGCCGTGCCGGACGAACAAATTGCCTTGGCACTGACGTTACGAAACATCGGCGTTCTGGAACAGAACATGGGCGAAAATGGAATCGCTCGACTGCGTGAGTCTGTCAACGCCTTACAGCGGGAACTCAACGGTACCGCGCTGAGTATCACACATGAAGTCATGATTGATACGCAAACCACTCTCGCCGAGATGCTTTATTTGCGCAAAGACTACGACGCAGCCGAAGCGGTTTGTCAAGCGATACGCAATCAGCTTGAAGCGATGTTGAAGAGCGCGGACAACGTCAATGTCGGAGACGACGCCACATCGAGCAGCAGTCGCTATCGGAATGCGATCGCCTGTGTTGACCACAACCTGGCCGCACTCAAAAAAGCGGATTCCAGCATATGGCGTTGGATCCCGTTGGTCGACATGTCTACCGAGACGATTCAAAGCGAACCTGAAATAAAAATCAAAGCCGTCGCGGAATTTGAATCACAGTCCGCCGTCGTACTCGCGTGGGGAAGCTACCAGTGGGCGCACGACGTTGTGCTGGACATAGCCGCCGCTACACACAAGCAGTGGAGAATCGATCTCGTCGCTGACAACGACGAAGCAATGGAAGAAGCCGTCGAAGCATTCCGAGAGGCGGCTATTCCTACCGACCAGGTGCGTTTCGGCGTAGTGGCGTACGAAGTCCCGTGGTTTCGAGATTTTGGACCGATCGTCGCGCGGTCGACCACCGGACAGGCGGTCTGGTTTGACTCTCATCAATTACGGTTTGACAACTTTGATCGTCCGGTCAACGACTGTCTTCCACGCATCCTGTCGACACGATGGAACGCACGGCTCATCAAGACACCGCTGCATATCGAAGGCGGAACCATCCTGTCAAACGGAAATGGATTTACGATCTGCTCGACCAGCGTGATCGACGATAATATTGACTATGGGTTCGATTTGGAAACGATCAAGCAGCGACTAACGTATGTAACCGGCGCCACAGCCATCTTGCCTGTCGAACCGTTGATGGGCGAATTAACAGGCCATTTAGATTTGTTCATGGCGTTCACCGACCCGACGACTTTGGTGGTGTGTGATCTGCAGGACGAAAACGATCCGAATCGATTGATGCTGGACGCCCTGGCAAACCAAATCTCATCCTTGGATGTCAACGGACACGCGATCAACGTCGTTCGCATCCCAATGCCGACGATGAAGGATGGGCTGGTGCGAAGTTATACCAATGTGGTCTTTGCCAACGGAGTGCTGTTGGTTCCGTCCTATCAAGGCGTCGACGAAAAGATTGGTCAGCAGGTGAAATCGATTTATCAAAAACTGCTTCCCACGTGGGAGATCAAATTCATCGACTGCACGTCGCTCGCGACAAAAGGCGGAGCGCTGCACTGTCTCTCCGCGAACCTCGGGCCGACGCCTTACTTGCCCGTCGGCAAATATCGTAATCGTGGTCGGCAAGCCGCCGACCCGTGAACACGCTGCCCCTTGAACACGCTGCCCCGTGATAACGCCGACTCGCAACACCGATCATCCGATCCAGCGATAAACATTCACAGCGATCAGCTTGAGACCCGTCGCGACCATCACGACGATCAAGAACCAAAAGATCATTCGGTTTCCTTTCTTGATTGCCAATTTTGCGCCGACGAATCCGCCGATCAAGTTACCGACGGCCATCACCAGACCGGGCAACCACTGAATCAAATCGTAATAGGCGAACATAACCGTCGCGGCCAACGTGACCAGGAAACCGATCCAATTTTTGACGGCGTTGGACGCAACCAGGTCGCGTCCGCCGATCAGGCTCATGGCCAATAGGATCAGGATTCCCATCCCGGCCTGGATGAACCCGACGTAGATACCGATCGCAAAGAAAAGCGGCATGATCAACCGCTCGGATCGTTTTGATGCAGTCGCCGCTTCGGCGATCCGCTTGGGGTTCAGAACCAGAACGACCGCCATCGCCAAAAAGATCGCGCCGAACACGGGCTCAAACGCTTGAGGCGGAAGACAAACCGCCATCAATGCGCCCGCTGGTACTCCCAGCATCGTCGGGAACGTCAATCGATTGGCGAGTTGCCTGTCCAAATGTCCGTGACGGTGAAACGTCGCCACCGCAGCACCACTGGAAAACAACACGGCGACTCGGTTGGTGCCGTTGGCGATCTTGGGATCTAGCCCAAACAGCATCAACGCGGGCAACGTCAGAAACGAGCCACCGCCCGCGATCGTATTGACGACCCCGGCGACAAAGCCGGCAACGACAAGAATCAAGTACCAGACGACGGGCGTGCTGTGGCCACGACCGGGAATCGAGGTTTTCCAACGTACGTTTTCTGTCTCATTCCACTGGACCGGAGGATCCGCATCGACGGCAACACCGGTTCCCAGCGGCCCTCGCCACTGGTACCAATTCTCCGTCGACTGCGCAAGGGCTGCCACTTGGGAAGTTGACCCAAGGATCGCAACGATCAATGACAAAACGCGTAAGTTCACGCTCTGGGCTCGGCGTGTCGGCGGAAACGAATTCATGAATTCAACACCGAACATCATAATGCGGCGGCGGGACTTCGCGTAATCCCGCGACCACGAATCCGCCATTCCTCTGCGATCAAGCCGCCGGCTCCTAAGGGGCGGTCGAGACTTGGAGGATGCCACCGACGCATGACCTTACTTCACCGTCCAGTCACTTCACCGCCCCATCGCGTGCTTTTTATGAAACACTGGCCGAATTACACTGTTTTTCACTGAACCAACCTCCACTACCGACTCGATTGGCGAATGAGCGATCATCTAGACGAGACAATTGCCGGCGGCGAGCCAACGAGTGAATCAAGCACAAGAAGCCCGCAATTTGGAAAGTTTCAGCTGCAAAAGACGCTCGGCAATGGCGCGTTCGGCGAAGTCTACTTGGCGCGTGATCAAGAATTAGATCGGCTCGTCGCTCTCAAGTTGCCGAAGAACCTGCGTTTTCAAGATGACGCGCAAAAGCAACGGTTCATCCGCGAAGCTCGCGCGGCGGCACGCGTTGAACACCCCAACATTTGTTCCGTTTATGAAATCGGACAACAAAACGGGCAAATGTTCATCGCCATGCAATTCATTCGAGGGCAAACACTGTCCGACCTGTTGCGCAAGCGGCGCTCGATCGACCAAATTCAGACGGCTAAGTTTGTGCGCCGCCTCGCATTGGCCCTTGCCGATGCCCATCGTTCGGGCGTCGTGCATCGCGATTTGAAGCCCAGCAACATCATGGTTGATGAAAAGGGCCAGCCCATGATCATGGACTTTGGGCTTGCCCGCCTGACGCATTCCGCCGATCCGCTGACTGTGCAGGGACAAATTCTTGGCACTCCGGCTTATATGTCACCGGAACAAGCCACCGGCGATAGTCACGAGGCCGACGCTTCCTCGGATGTGTTTTCGCTGGGCTCCGTGATGTACGAAATGTTGTGCGGCCAGCGGCCGTTCACCGGAACCGTCAAAGAGATCTTGATCAAACTGGGTGATCCGACATTCCAGCCCGAATCTCCTTGCGTCTACAAACCGCCATTGGATCCTCTGCTGGGTGAGATTTGCATGCGGGCGATCGCGAAATCGCCCAGCACCAGGTATGGATCGATGGCGGAGTTTGCCGCGGCGCTGGGCAGTTATCTGTCGGAACAAACGTCCAAGGAGGGTGCATCGTCGACACAGCTCCAGGCGACCGAACATCTGGCAAGTCTGGTCGAGACCTTGGCATCAGAAACCCGTGTTCAACGCAAGGTCGTCACTCATTGGGTGGCGATGCTGTTTGTCGGGTTATTGGTTACCTTTGGGACGGTCATGTTCGCCTTGTCGCGAGGGAACGCCGTGCGGGCGGTGGCGCTTTCACCGCTCAGCACCGAAGTGCGACAAGTCTTGATGGAAGACGATATCAGGGTCCTGATTGACAAACAGGAAGTCGCAAAAAACTACTTGCTCGACGGAACACCGTTGGAACTGTCCGTCGGTGACGAGCACTTGGTTGAAATCATGCGAGGCGACTCGGTCATTCGCCGCCAAGTCATTCGAGTCACCGCAGAAACCGACAAGCTCGCGCTCGAACTTCCCGAGGTCTCGCCGACTCGTGACGCCGATCGGTTGGTTGCGACGTGGGTGCTGGAACTGGGCGGCTCGCTGGCAATTCAGAACCGCGACGAAGCAAACGAGACCACACTCGAAGCGATTGCCGATATGCCTGGCGGTGGCTTCGTGATCAAGGGTGTGTCTTTGGCCAACTGTCCAGGACTGGACAATAGCCAACTGGCCAATCTGAGTGAAATTGCGACCATCGAGTCGATCGATTTGTCTCGGAACCTGCAGATCGACGACCGGGGAATCGAACACCTTAATAAATTTGCTTCGTTGAAGGTTGTGGACCTTAGTCAAACCAATGTGGGCGATGCGGCACTGGTTCACCTGCGTCGCAATCGCGATCTTGTTCGCATTGACTTGGCCGGAACCAAGCTTACTGCGCGAGGCTTACTGCCTGTCGGCGACTTTTCATCGCTGAGGCACCTGAATCTGTCACAGACTTCGATTCGAGACGCTTCACTCGCTGAACTTGACGGCGCCAAAGGCCTGGATGAGCTTGATGTTTCGGGGATTTCTCTGACTACAGAAGCATGGCAAGCCATCGGTCGTCAAACTTCGCTGCGAACCCTACGCGCCGCCCAAACCGGTGCGAACGCGGCTAAAATCGCGTCGATCAAACATGCCCCGGAATTAATTGAATTGATACTCCGCGATAATGATGAACTGTCCGACGACTGCATTCCGATCATTGCGAATCTGCGAAAACTGGTGACCCTGGACTTGTCAGGTTGCGGGCTGGTTGATCCTAACTTGAATCAACTCGCATCTTGCAAGACTCTGGCAGTGCTGAACCTGGCCGGTACCTCCATCAAATCGAACCAATTGGAAAAACTGAGCGACCTGTCTTCACTTCGGTCGCTGGTTCTTGACTCGACTCCGCTAAATACGCCGACCGCCAATAGATTGCTAGGCGGATTGATGGTGCTGGAAACCCTCTCGATTGCAGACACGGCGGTGGGAGGCGAGGCTGTTTTGGCATGTCCGTCGAATGCGTTCAAGAGCGTCGATTTGCGAGGTACCTACGCGACCGAAACAGACCTCGTTGCGATTCGCGATCGTTGGCCATCACTTCAAATTCAACACGACCCAAATGCAATCCGGGATATCCAGAGAGTTGTCGCAAAACGTGTGTTCGAACTCGGAGGACGATTGTCGTATGAAATTGAAACGCAAATTCAGGAGGCTGCATCGATCGATCAACTGCCGGCGCAACCTTTCCAGATCGTGGCGATCGATCTGGCCGGGACGGACACGGACGACGCAGACGTAGTCCAATTTGCAGACCTCAAGACGCTCCAAACCATTTCATTGGCGGCCACCCAAATCACGGACAACGCGTTACTGCCGCTTGCAGAATCAAGTCAATTGACACGATTGGATTTGCGTGAGACTGCAATCACAAACAAGGGCATCGAACCTCTCGGAAAGCTGACGGGGCTTGCCCATCTGGATCTTTCCGACTGTGCCATCAGTGGATCTGCTTTTGCGTCACTGAAACATTGTCCTCTCACGTCAATCGTATTTGGACATCTGGAAAACGAAACTCAAGACATCGTGGGAATCACGCAGCTGCCGAGTGTGCGCGACGTCACAGTGAAACATACGCGATTGGAAGACTTTACGCGTGAGGCGATCGATGCATTGCAATCCGTTGACAGTTTGCGATTACCCCAAGCCGGCGATCGGGAACAGCCGCGATTGGCCCTGTTGACTCAGTTGCGACAAATCGATCTAAGCGCGAGCGACGTCTCGGACGCTGCATTCGCGTCGTTGAAAAACATGAAATCACTGGAAAAGATCGATTTGTCGGAAAGTCGTGTCAAGGGAGAGCAGCTCGGTGAACTCTCCTCGCTCGCGAGATTGGAATCTGTTTCGCTTGCCGGGAATGCCATGACCGATGCGGGGATCATGAACGTCGCGAAATTACCTAGCGTGAAGGAAATCGATCTGTCTGGGACGTTGTTTGACAATCGACATTTTCAAGCGTTGCCCGCGATGCAGTCATTGATGACGATTGATTTGCGCGACACTCGCATCACCGCTCCGGTTGCGAGAAAGTATGCGTCAACGCATCCACATCTGAATCTCCGGCATGACGAAACACAAGCGTTTCCGGAATTGTCGCGAATCAACGACCCGCAGGAGCGTGAAGCCAAGCGAGAGGAAATGGCGCAGCGCCGCGCCGCCCAGTGGGCGCTTCAAAACGGCGGCACTGTCGAAATCATTCGCGACAACCAGCTACGTGAGACGTTGAGATCGGAGCAACAACTTCGCGAAGGCAAAATAAAAGTTGTCGCGATCAAAACGCCCGGACAACAGGTACACAACGGCTTTGATGACCTGGGGATGGTGAATCTTCAAGGCATCGAGACGTTGGAAGCGATCGAAATCGTTAGCCAACGGATCACGGATCAAGGCATCGCAAACTTGCAAGGCCTGGCGAATCTAAAACGATTCGACATTGCCAAATCTCCGTTGTCCAACCGATCGGTAGAGTATTTGGATGCCGCATCGCAGCTGGAACACTTCCGTGTTTCGGAGTCGCGAATCGACGGTGCTGGCGTTGCCCGCGTTTTGCAACGGCGAAGTCTGAAATACCTTGGGCTGCCTGCTGAGAACCAAACAGTTGAACAAATCAATTCGATCGATGCTGAACTTGAAAAGATTCCGCGCGATTCGGGGTTGATTACATTGGAGCTGTCCTTCGTGCCAGGTTTTCGAAGCATCAAATCTTTGGACCAACGATCCAACCTGTGTGTTTTCGGACTGACCGATGCGGTCGAATTTGACGCCGATCGGATCAAGCGTTTAAACATGTTGCAAAAGGTCTACCAGCTTGTCATTCGTGAATCCCAGTTGAGTCGAAGTCGACATCAAAACCCCTTGTCCGTTCTCTCACAACTTAAGTATGTGCGAATTTTGGATCTTAGCGGAACGAAGGTATCCAACGACGATCTAAAAGCCCTGGTTAACCTTCCGCTCGAAGAATTATCACTCCAGAAAACTCAGGTCGATGACGATGCCATCATGACGTTACGGAAAATGCCACAATTAAAGACGCTGTTCACGACGGGATCAAATCTTCGAGACATTGACGCACTGCGACGGGCGTTACCGGGTTGCAGCATCAATCCGGGCCAGTAAACCGTGATCGATTGCGAGACTCCGTCGAAAAGGACACGTTCTCCATTCTGCTCAAATTGCAATTGTGTTATCGTTCGAACAACTGATTGACGAGTACTATTTGCGGTTGAGAGACTATACCGCGAGAATGCTGCGCCAATATCCCACGGTTAAACGGTGGGAGGACACCGACGACATCGTACAGCTGTCACTGACACGATTGATTCAGGCGATCGGTCGACCACTTTGCAGTCTGAACTGCACTTTCGACGTCTCGCTTGTCTCCAAGTTCGTCGCATGTTGATCGACTTGGCGAGGTCATTAACCGGCCCCCAGGGGATGGCCTTCAACCACGAAACGAATCACGGCAATCCGATGTTCGGTGAATCGAAAATCATCGGCGCGGCAGACCCGGCGGGCGCGCCAAGTTTTTCAGACTGGGAAGAGTTTCATTGTGCGGTTGACCGACTTGATGACACGCATCGTGAAATGTTCGATTTATGCTGGTACTCCGAGCTTTCGACATCGGATGCCGCCAGAATAATGGGAGTGGACGAGCGAACGGCGCAGCGCCGCTATCGAAAGGCGCGATTGGCCGTGGCCGAAATGCTTCGAAAATCCTCAACACTGACTTCATTCATCTGATGACCGATCCAACGGCACTCGACTGGCACCCGCTGACCGATGACCAGATCGAAGCAATCGAAGCGGCGCTGGATGACTGGGAACGCGCCAAACTTGACAACCGATATTGGGAGCCTGCATCCTGCGGTTTGGCACAACCGTTGGTCCCGTATGTCGAAGAGCGAATTCGCGAACTCAGCAAGCTTGATCAGTTCATCGATCAATTCGATCGTGGATCACCGGAACTGCCAACGGTAAAAGAAATTGGTCCCGTTCGGATTACTGGAATTATCTCCAGGCGATTGACATGTGATGTCTACAAGGGGCTGCAGAACAACCCCAGACGCGACGTCGCGGTCAAGGT